>CAJBIL010000505.1 GCA_903953145.1 uncultured beta proteobacterium | reverse complement strand
GCATCGCCAGCACATTGAGCGCCGCCGTCAGCAGCAAATCGGGATGCGCCGCGCCGAGCACACAAACAATCGCCATCGCCCCGCCCGGTGGGTGAATACAACGCAGGCTGGCCATCACCCACACAGCCAGCCCAAGCGCGACGGCAATCGCCAGCGCTTCCGGGTGAATCCAGCTGCCGCAGAGCCAACCGATCAGCGCCGACAGCAACAAGCCGCCGGCCAGCGGCCACGGCTGGCCGAGCGGGCTGTGCGGCAAGGCAAACAGGATGATTGACGTAGCGCCCAGCGGGGCGAGCAGATGGCTGATCTCACCGCCCACCGGGATAACCGCCAGAATGCCCTGCAACAGGAGCATGCCGGCCAGTGCGGCGACGGCGCTGCGCCAGCGTTCGCCGGTTGATAGCGGCGGCGCATCGCTGATCAGGTAGCGCAGCACAAAACGGTGCAGGTTTTTACGGGCGCTTTCGCTTGGCTGCGGCATTCGTATTGTTCGGAAAGACTAAAACGATCACCAAGGCGAAGCGGGGAGACCCGACCACAATTCATTGAGATCGGGGAAATTCCACTTGGCCGGATCTTCACGCCCTACAATCTTTTCCTGGCAACCGGGACGGGAAAGGTCAACAACCTCCGGTTTGACGCGGGCATTTGATTTCGTCGAGAAGAAAACCTTGACGAAAGGCGTAAGTAGCGATTTTTCCCCTTGTTCAACCACAATTCCGAGCCGACCTGTATTGAGTTTCACCAGCGAACCCACCGGGTAAATCCCCAGGCTTTTAACAAACGCCTGGAATACCACAGGCTCAAAATGGCCATTCGTCCATTCAGCCATTTTGCGCAAGGATTCCGCAGGGTCCCAACCTGCCTTGTACGGGCGATTCGAGGTGATTGCATCATAAACATCACAAACAGCACCCATTTTCGCGTAAAGGCTGATTTCGTCACCTTTGAGCCGCTTCGGATAACCGGACCCGTCGATTTTTTCGTGGTGATGCAGGCAGACATCCAGTGTCATCTCGCTAATCCCAGTACCGCCAAGCAACATCTTGTAACCTTCTTCCGGATGGCTTTTGATGATGCTGAATTCTGCATCCGTCAGCTTGCCCGGCTTGTTGAGCACCTCCATAGGCATCGCGGCCTTGCCGAGGTCGTGCAGCAGGCCGGCAACACCCGCAGCCCTTGTTTGCCCCTCGTCAAGTTTCAACTGTTTTGAGAGCGCAACCATCAGTGCGCAAACAGCAACCGAATGCATATAGGTGTAGTCATCCGCTGTTTTCAGACGTGCCAGACTGATCAAAGCCCCGGGATTGCGCGTTATTGAGTCTGAAATTTCCTCAACCAGCCGCTGCGCACCGGCGGCATCAACCGCCTTGCCCATACGCGCTTCCTGAAACATCGAAACAACCGCCTGCTTGGACTTGGCACAGATTTTGGCCGCACGGGCAAGCTCTACAGATGCTGAAACACGGGCGACATCTCGTGTTTCAACAGCCGCAACGAGCAACTCTGCATCGACCTGCGCTTCCGATTCAAGCTCGGAAACAGCCGTATCTCCCGGCGCTACATCAAGCCCTTTTGAGCAATCGATCCACACCTCGCGGATGCTGCTGGCGAGGATTGTTTTGATGTCTTTCGGGTCAGTAATGACAAAACCACTGCGCCAGAACGGATGCTCCATCCAGGAGCCGCAAAATTCTTTGAGATGCATACCGACGGTGAGTTGCTGGACACTGATGCGTTTGAGCATTAATTACACGCTGTTCTAAAGTCTGTGTTGGCCAGTCTCACCAGGGCGACGCCTGAAGACCAGACCAAAGTTCATTGATATCGGGGAATTTCCATTTGTCCGGGTCTTCACGTCCGGCGATTGTTTCCTTGCATCCCGGCCGAGACAGATCAATCACTTCCGGAGCGATGCGGGCATTGGCCTTTGTCGAGAAAAACACTTTGATGTGCGGCGTCAACAATGACTTCTCCGACTGCTCGACGACAATACCCAAACGACCGGAACTCAACCTTAACAGGGAACCGACTGGATAAATACCGAGGCTCTTCACAAAGGCCTGAAAAATTGTCGGTTCAAAGTGACCTTTAGTCCACTCGGCCATCTTGCGTAAAGACTCTGCCGGATCCCAGCCAAGCTTATAAGGGCGGTTCGACGTAATGGCGTCATAGACGTCACAGACTGCACCCATTTTTGCAAAGAGGCTGATTTCGTCGCCCTTCAGATGCTCCGGATAGCCGGAGCCATCCATTTTCTCGTGATGGTGCAAGCAGACATCAAGCGCAATCGGATTAACATCGCTGCCGCCCAGCAGCATGCGATGCCCCTCGACCGGATGGCTTTTGATAATCGCAAACTCTGCATCAGTCAATTTACCCGGCTTGTTGAGCACCGCCATTGGCATCAATGCCTTGCCAAGATCATGTAAAAGACCAGCGATCCCGGCTGCGCGAGTTTGTTCGTCGTCGAGGCCAAGTTGCTTGGCTAGCGCGATCATCAGGGCACAAACAGCGACCGAATGCATGTAGGTGTAATCGTCCGCCGTTTTCAGGCGGGCGAGGCTGATCAGAGCGCCGGGGTTACGGCTGATCGAATCGGAGATTTCTTCAACCAGATGTTGCGCCGCTACAGTATCAACGGATTTCCCCATGCGTGCTTCGTTGAACATCGAGGTGACGGCCTCTTTGGACTTTGCGCAGATCTTTACCGCCTTGGCCAGCTCAACGGCCACCGGAACCCGCTCGACCTGCCTGGAGGTTTTAACCGCAAGGTGTAATTCAGCATCCACCTGCGCCTCAGACTCAAGCTGAGAAACTGCCTGCACACCCGGCGCTACATCAAGCCCCTTGGCACAATCAATCCAGACGTCCTTGATGCTGCTGGCCTGAATACTGGCAATATCCTTGGGGTCGGTGATGACGAAACTTGTCCGCCAGAAAGGATGCTCCATCCAGGAACCGCAAAATTCCTTGAGGTGCATACCGACGGTAAGTTGCTGAACGCTGATTCGCTTGAGCATGACGATGCCGACTGGCTATGTTTCAGAAATGCGCAGCTTACGCTGTTTTAATCATTCTTGAACAACGCCATCAAACCTCAACACTACTCACCTGAACAGATACGGTGAGTGCCGGGCGCTGCCCCGCAGGGCCAACATAGCTTCCCGATACCGGCGGCACCGCTTCGGGATGTCGAGCCACAGCAACCGGGATATGCTGGTTGCCGGTAATCAGGCCACTGGTTGGATCAAAGCCTTTCCATCCTGGCCCGGGCAGATAAACTTCAGCCCAGGCGTGGGTGGTGGCATTACCCGTTTCGTTGTCGGCCATGTGCAGATAACCGCTGACAAAACGGCTGGCAAAGCCCATATAACGGCAGGCTTCGATAAATAGCGCCGCAAAATCACGGCACGATCCGCTATTCAGGCTCAATGTCTTTGCAGGAGACTGAACGCCCTCTTCTTCGCGAATCTGATAAGTGAAATGGTTGGCGATTTCGCAGTTGAGTTGCGAGAGCAGGGTAAAAGTTTCGACGGGCCGCTGCAACAGACCGAGTCGCTTTAACCAGTCCTGCAAAACGGGTTGATCGCCTGAATACACACTCTGCTGAAAGGGCGCCAGATCGGGCTGTTCGTCAATCGCGTAGGTAAATGGACAATTGACGGCGTAGTCTTCCATCAGAAAATCCAATGGCGCATCTTCATAAACGGCGATCACCACATTACTCAGCACTCGCAGTGCAGCTGTCAGTTCGCTGAAATTCACCAACGCTACAGAATTCCCGAGAACATCGCGATACCAGCGCACTGCGTGCGCGGGTGTTATTTCCAGCGCGGATGATTCGATCCGAAGGCTATGACTTTCGAGTGGGCGCAAGCGCAAACGATGGGGCAGCAACGAAACCGAGCTTGAAAACTGATACTCGGTTATGTGTGCAATATTCAGCCGCCGCATAATTCACCACCTTTTCCGTAAATACGTTTTGTCAGGCGGTCCAACGTGCAACGGCACTTATTCAACGATTAGGTCAGCAAACTGAGGGCTATTTCGCCTCAAATAGCGCATTCACTTGCTGCAAGTCGTCTTCCCCAAGCGCGCCAACGGCAGCTTTGAGTTTTAGCTGCGCCAGCAGGGTATCAAAACGGGCTTTGGCCAGATCACGCTTGGTTGAATAAACCTGCTGCTCAGCGTTAAGTACATCGATGTTGATACGCACACCGACTTCGTAACCCAGCTTGTTTGAATCCAGCGCGCTATTGCTCGAAATCAGCGCAGCCTCCAGTGCCCGTACCTGCGCCAGGCCATTGACGACACCAAGAAAAGACTGACGGGCGCCGAGTGCAGCAGTGCGCTTGGCATTTTCCAGCGAGGCCAGCGACACATCACGATTGGCGGCAGCTTCCCGAACTTTTGAACTTGTTGCGCCACCCTGGAAGATCGGAATCGTTAGTTGCAAACCGACGTTACGGGTTGTCGTTTCAAGACGATTTGCGCCGAACTGTGATGCACCTGCGTTATTTTCACCGAGGTTAGCGACGACATCGAGCGTTGGGTAATGCCCCGCCCGGTTGCGCTCAACCTCTTTATCCGCAACTTCAGCTGCCGCCTGCTGGGCTTGAACGATAAAACTGTCTTTTTCGGCGGCATCAACCCATTTGTCCATACTCGCCGGCTGCGGCGGCGTCAGCACAGCCTGCGGCTTAAGCCGGTTGAGCGCCCCTGAATCTTTGCCCACCACCACAATCAGCGCGTAACGCTTAACCTCAAGGTCACTGTCGGCGGCAATTTCCTGAGCACTGGCCAAATCGTAACGGGACTGTGCTTCTTGCGAATCAGTGATTGTTGCCGTACCGACTTCGAAGTTCTTTTTCGCCTGTTCGAGCTGCTGAGCAATAGCCTTCTTGTTGGCTTGCACGGCCAGCAGGTTTTCCTCGGCATTGAGCACGTCAAAATAGGCCTGTGCAACACGCAGAATGAGATCCTGTCGCGCTTGCGCAAAGTTTGCTTCGGCCTGCACAACCAGCAGTTTGGACTGACCATACTGGACAAAATTCTGCCAGCGGAAAAGCGGTTGCGTCAGATTGAGGTTATAGCCATTGGTATTGAATTTACGATCTAACGTGTTGTAAACGTTATCGTTCCATGTCGTATTCGCCGTACCACTGATGACCGGGAGCAATCCTGCCAGGCCTTGCGGTAATTTCTCACGACCGGCCTCAGCCGTCGCCCTGGCAACAGCGTATTGCGCATCATTAGACTGCGCCTCGCGATAAACCTGCATCAAATCAGCTGCCAGAACGGGCGCAGTGGCGAACAGCGCAGCAAACAGGAAGGGAAGTTTTTTCATCGGACGACGCATCAACGGTCTCGCTTTCAGTATTTACGCATGGCCGGATCAACATCATGCGCCCAAGCATTGACGCCACCGGCGAGGTTGTAGATCGAACCGAAACCGTTGCGCTCAAGGAACATGGCCACCTGCATGCTGCGTCCGCCGTGATGGCAGATCACCACAACATCGGCATTCATATCAAGCTCATGAAGCCGTGCCGGTACCACATTCATCGGCATCAAAGTTGCGCCCGGAAGATGGCAGTGTTCGAACTCCCATGGTTCCCGAACATCCAGCAAGAATGGCTGTTGACGCTGCTGACTACCGTCAACTGGGGTAATTTGGCTTTCCGAAATCCAGTCGGCCAGTTGGTGTGTCGAGATTTGCTGCATTTTTCCCGGATTCAGAAAACGAAAGTTTGGCGCAGCGATGGATTCACCAGCGGAGCAACAACCGTTTCAAAAAGGTTAATCGTATTGAAAGCATCCTGCCCCGTGCGCGTCACGAGTTGTGCGTGCATCACCGGCGCTGTTCCGACAAAAGCCACCAGGCGGCCACCTATTTTGAGTTGCTGCAACAAGGCGGGCGGCAATACCGTCAGCGAACCGGAAACAGCAATTGCATCGAAAGGCGCACGGGCCGGTAAACCGCACAGACCATCACCAATCTCTACACTGACATTCGCCACAGCACTGCGTTGCAGGTTGTTTTTAGCGGTCTCGGCCAAAGCAGGATCAATTTCAACGGTATAAACATACTCGGCCTTGGCCGCCAGCAAAGCTGCCATGTAACCGCTGCCGGTACCAAGTTCAAGCACGGTATCGGTATTTTTAATGCTCAACTCTTGCAGCACGCGCGCTTCGATTTTCGGCTCGAGCATAGTCTGCCCGGCATCACCTTTTCCGCCAATCGGCAGCTCAATGTCGGCGAACGCCAGCGCCTTGTGTGCAGCCGGAACAAAATCCTCACGTTTGACGAGCGCCAGCAAGCGCAGAACCTCGGGATCAAGCACCTCCCAAGGACGGATCTGCTGCTCAATCATGTTGAAACGCGCCTGCTCAACATCCATGCCCATCATCGCCATCGCCGTCATAATATTCCCCGTGACAAATTTAATATTAGCACAAACTAATATACGTTTCCAATCAACGTTTGATTATACATTAGCCGCTTGCGGTGCCGCATCGGCGGGCTGGATGCCAGGCATGGTGCCGGGTTTGACCCGATACCATGCAGCGTAAAGCGCCGGCAGGAAAAGCAAGGTAAGCAGCGTAGCGACAATCAAACCACCCATAATGGCCACGGCCATTGGCCCCCAGAAAACACTGCGCGTCAGTGGGATCATCGCCAGAATAGCCGCCGCGGCGGTCAGCATGATCGGCCGGAAACGCCGTACAGTCGAGCCGACAATCGCCTCCCAGGTTGGTTTGCCGGCTTTTTCGTCCTGCTCGATCTGATCGACAAGAATCACCGAGTTACGCATGATCATTCCCGACAGGGCGATCACGCCGAGGTTAGCGACAAAGCCGAACGGCACCTGAAAGAGAAGCAGCGCGATTGCAACGCCGATCAAGCCAAGCGGCGCGGTCAGTAGAACAAGGATCGTCCGGCTGATACTTTGCAGCTGGATCATCAGCAGCGTAATCACACCAACCAGCATCAGCGGCATCACCGCCTTGATTGAATCCTCACCCTTGGCCGATTCTTCGGTTGCACCACCCAGTTCAATACTGAATCCTGGCGGCAGTTGTGCACGCACGGTGGCGAGTTGTGGGTCAATCTGCGCAGAAACAACGGGCGCCTGCGTGTTATCGCGAATATCGGCACGCACCGTGATAGTCGGCAGACGGTTGCGCCGCCAGACCAGCCCCTCCTCAAGCTCATAACTAATCTTCGCAACCTGCGCCAGTGGCACATAACGCCCGCTTGCCGTATGAATATTGATGTCGGCCAAGGCCGAAAGCCGGCTGCGCTCATCGCCGGTAGCGCGCGCCACAACGTCGATCAACTGATCTCCCTCGCGCATCTGCGTGACACTCATCCCGGTCAGCATCGAATTGAGAAAGCTCGACAATTCCTGCGAACTGATACCCAGCGCCCGCGCGCGATCCTGATCAATATCGAGACGGATCGACTTACCCATATCGTTCCAGTCGAAGTTCACGTCTTTGACGTG
>CAJBIL010000504.1 GCA_903953145.1 uncultured beta proteobacterium | reverse complement strand
GATACGCCGCCGCTTGATAACTCGGCAATGGATGGCTACGCCTTGCGTATTGCAGACTTGACGGCTGATGTAACGACCAATGTGAAGACTGCGGGCGTTTTTTTGCCGGTTTCTTTTCCTGTCTCACAGCGCATTCCGGCGGGCTCGGTCGGCATTACGCTGGCCGCGGGTACGGTTGCCCGTATTTTTACCGGTGCCCCGATCCCGCCGGGTGCTGATGCCGTGGTGATGCAGGAGCGCTGCGAGCACAGCGAACAGGGGGTGCTGATCAAGCATCTGCCGCAAGCCGGCGAGTACATTCGCCGGGCGGGTAGCGACATTACGGCCGGCCATTGCATTCTCGCTGCGGGGCAGCGTTTGCGGCCGCAGGATAGCGCGCTGGCAGCGTCGGTCGGGATCGCGCAGTTGCCGGTTTTCCGTCGTGCCCGGGTGGCCGTTTTCTTTACCGGCGATGAGTTGCGTATGCCGGGCGAACCCTTACCGCCGGGCGCCATCTATAACTCGAACCGCTTTCTGCTGACTGCTTTACTTGAGCGTCTGGGTTGCGAAGTGCATGACCTCGGGCAAGTGCCGGACAAACTTGAGGCAACGCGTGCCGCCTTGCGCGAGGCAGCGCAGGACAATGATCTGATTTTAACCTCCGGCGGCGTCTCGGTTGGCGAGGAGGATCACGTCAAGCCTGCCGTCGAAGCCGAAGGCCGGCTCGATCTGTGGAAAATCGCCATCAAGCCGGGCAAGCCACTGGCGTTCGGTCAGGTCAATTCGGGCGGGCGTGAAGTCGCCTTTATCGGATTGCCGGGGAATCCGGTATCGAGCTTCGTCACCTTCCTTATGCTGGTGCGGCCTTTCGTGTTGCGCTTGCAGGGCGTCGAGGAAACCGCGCCAACGGCTTATACCGTACGCGCTGATTTCGACTGGCTGCACCCGGATGCAAGGCGCGAGTTTTTACGCGCCCGCGTCAACCCTGACGGCGGCCTCGAACTGTTTCCAAATCAGGGCTCTGGCGTGCTGACCTCCGCCGTCTGGGCTGGCGGGCTGGTTGATAACCCGCCGCAGCAGGTGATTAAACGCGGCGATCTGGTGCGCTTCATTCCCTTTTCAGCGTTGCTCGGGTAGTTGGGAAAAACAGTTCTTCCGCTCTAAATAACGGGATTCGAAAATGTTGAAAATTCTTTATTTTGCCAGTCTGCGTGAAACGCTGGGCTGTGCCAGCGAAAGCATCGATCTGCCGCCAGCGGTCAACAACGTCGCCGGCTTGCTCGACTTGCTTGCGGCGCGGGGCGAGCACTGGCTGAAGCTGGCGACGGTTAAAAATCTGCGCTGTGCGGTCAATCAGGAATTGGCCAGCCTCGATGCGCCGATCAAGGGCGGCGACGAAGTCGCATTTTTCCCGCCGGTTACGGGGGGCTAAGATGGCGGCACGCGTTCAGGAAGCGGATTTTGATGTGAGCACCGAACTGGCGCTGATGCGTCAGGGCGACGCGCGGGTCGGCGCCATTGCCTCGTTTGTTGGTGTTGTGCGTGACATGAACGATGGGGCAGGCGTTTCCGAGATGACGCTTGAACATTATCCAGGGATGACCGAGAAATCGCTGGAGGCGATCATTGCCGAAGCCAAAGCGCGGTGGACGATTTTTGATGCGCGAGTGATTCACCGTGTCGGCCGTCTTTTGCCCACCGAGCAGATTGTCTTTGTTGCCGTGAGTAGCGCACATCGCGGCGAAGCGTTCGCAGCATGCGAATTTATTATGGACTACCTGAAAACCAGCGCGCCCTTCTGGAAGCGAGAGCTTACGCCAGAGGGCGCGCGGTGGGTTGATGCGCGTGAAACCGATGAAAACGCCGTCGAACGCTGGCGGCGTTAGGGGTTTCGTTTTAGACGAACGATTGATCCTGGAAAAAGTTGCTCAACCCCTCAGTTTGAAGCGGCTAACCGAGGCGTGCAGCGAGGCGGAAAGTTGCTGTAAATGCCGTGCGGCTTCCGTGGTTTGCTGAACAGCTCTGGCGCCTTCCTCGGACATACTGGCAATCTGTTCGATATTTCTGGCGATCTCGCTTGATGCCGCGCCCTGTTCGCGAATCGCATCGGAGATGCTGTTGACCACATCCATGACGCGCATCGAACCATCCCGGATTTCGGTGATCGAGGTCCCTGCCTGGCTCGCCAGATCGACACTCTTGACGGCCTGCGCGACACCGGTTTCCATGCTCTCGACAGCTGTTCGCGTCCCGTTCTGGATTTTGCCGACCATGCCGGCGATCTCCGTCGTGGACAGGCTGGTGCGTTCGGCCAGTTTGCGGACTTCGTCAGCCACCACCGCGAAACCGCGCCCTTGCTCACCGGCACGCGCCGCTTCAATGGCCGCATTCAGCGCCAGCAGATTGGTTTGATCGGCGATTTCCTTGATCGTATTGACGATCGAGGTAATTTGATTGGACTGGCTGCCGAGTTCTTCGATCACCCGCGATGAAGATTGAACTGCCTCCGACAATTTGTGCATTTCGGTCGAAGCGTTCTGGATGATGTGCGTTCCCTTGTTCGACAGGTCGCCGGCGTGAATCGTGATGGTGTGCGCCTCGCTGGCATTCTCGGCAACCTGATCGATGCTGACCGTCATTTCTTCCACCGCAGCAGCCATTGCCGAAGCGGACTCGCTTTGCTGGCGCGAACGCATGGCGACTTCTTCGGAGGCGTGCAGCAGTTGCTCAGAGGCGGACGATAGTTGTTCAGCCCCGCGTACGATTTCTTCGATCATCTTGCGCAGCGTATGCTGCATTTCTTTCATGCCGGCCAGCACGCTGGTGGTATCTCCCGGCGCGCAGTCAACTTCAGCAGTCAGATCGCCGGCCGCAATGCGGCGGGTGATCATGGCGGCATAGAGCGGGTCGCCGCCCAGTGTTTTGATCAGGTTGCGACTAACCAGGGTGAGCGATACCGCAATAAAGCCGCCAATCAGCAACCCCCAGGCCAGAAACTTGATCGCGTTCTGTTTGAAAATTGCATCGACATCGTCAATGTAAACCCCGCTGCCGACGATCCATCCCCACGGCTCAAAGCCTTTGACGTAGGAGAGTTTGGGAACGACAGCGTCTGAGCCTGGTTTCGTCCAGTAATAATCGACAAAGCCGCCGCCGCTGGCCCTGACAACTTTGACAAACTCGACATACAAGGCCTTGCCCGCCTTGTCGATATTGCCGGTTTGATCCTTTCCTTCAAGTTCGGGCCTGATCGCGTGCATGATCGTGGTCGGCCCCATGTCGTTGATCCAGAAATATTCGACCTTGTCGTAGCGCATGCCGCGCAAAATCTCCTTGACCTGCGCCTGTGCTTCCTCGCGTGTGATTTTCCCGGCTTTTTCCTGCTTGTAAAAACCATCAAGCACGCCGTGCGCGACTTCGACCACGTTCCGAATCTTGTCTTGCCGGTCGGCGAGTAATTGCGCTTTTTCGTTTGAAAGCGCTACGGCAAAAAACACACACAGCGCGACGACGGTGGCGACCGTCAGGCTGATTAATTTGGTGCGTAGGGGCATTCCAGTGTTGGTGGTCATGATCTCTCCTCTGTCTTTGTTGGGTTTTTATTATTTTTGGCCTGATGGCCTATTTTTGTTTCTGTATCATTTCTGAACAGTACCGCTACTGCATTCTATGCTTTTTGTAATAGTTCGTAACCCCGTCTGTAATCTGTCTGTAATCCGTTTTTCCAGCGACCGTTAAACCCGGGCAAAAGCGGGGTCAGCTTCCCGGCCAAGTTCGGCCAGCGCCTCAACTGCCGTTTCGTAAATATGGGGCGCCAGTTGACGATGCTCCAGTGCCGCCCCCAGTTTGGCGCGCATGAAGCTGGAGGTGGTGTAGCGTGTTACGTCGCTGTAAAAGCGCGAGACGAGATCGCGCACCATGACAACGTAGCGATCCACAATTTCCGGCTCGATCGAGAAGTTGTCGTAATTGATGATGGCCATGACTTTGTGGTTCAGCGGCGATAGTTTCGCTGTCACCAGTTGGCGGATTTCCTCGATCTGCGCGTCGTCTTTGATTTTGAGACCTTCAAAGTTCACGAAAAACAGATTCTGCTGTGCGTCGAAGCTCAGGCGCTGCTCAAGGGGGACGGCCAGCAGCTGCTCGCGCAAACCCATGCCTGGATTGGCAAAAATGGCGGCGTCCATCGGTTTTAACTGCGGGCTGATCCGGGGTGCAAAATCCATCAGATCAAGAATATCGCGTTGCAGATCGACGCCAGGCGCAATTTCAGTCAACACCAATCCCCCGGCATCAAGCTCGAAAACGCAACGCTCGGTGATGTAAAGCACCTGCTGGCCACGCCGTGTGGCGTAAGTGCCGCTGAAGGTGCGGTGTTCGACCTGGTCGATGAACTTGCGGGCTTTGCCTTCACGCAGGATTTTCAGTTGCCCGTCTACGACGGCAATTTCCAGATCGCCGGCCGTAAAGGTGCCGACAAAAACCACTTTTTTGGCATTTTGGCTGATGTTGATAAAGCCGCCTGCGCCGGCCAGCTTGGGGCCGAATTTGCTGACATTAAGGTTGCCTTCGCGGTCAGCTTGCGCGAGGCCAAGGAAAGCGAGGTCAAGGCCACCCCCATCGTAAAAATCAAACTGGCTAGGCTGGTCGATGATCGCTTCGGCATTGATCGCGGCGCCAAAATTAAGCCCGCCGGCCGGAATGCCGCCAATCACGCCCGGCTCGGCGGTCAGCGTCAGCAAATCCAGCACGCGCTCTTCAGCGGCAATCGAGGCGACACCTTCCGGCATGCCGATACCCAGATTGACCACGGCCCCCGGGATCAGCTCGAAGGCAGCGCGGCGCGCGATGATTTTGCGCTCACTCATGGCCATCGCCGGGATCGAAGACATGGGCAGGCGAATTTCGCTGGAGAAGCCGGGGTTATAGGCTTCGATGAAGGTTTGCATGTGGTATTCGGGCTTCTCTGCGACCACGACGCAATCGACCAGAATGCCGGGGATTTTCACCTGGCGCGGGTTCAGTGTGCCCAGATCGGCGATCCGCTCGACCTGGACAATGACGATGCCGCCCGAGTTGTGCGCAGCCATCGCAATGGCCAGCGCTTCGAGCGTTAGCGCTTCTTTCTCCATGGTGACATTGCCGTTCAGATCGGCGGTCGTGCCGCGAATGATGCCGACGTTGATCGGGAAGGTTTTGTAGAACAGATATTCCTCACCGGCAATCTGCATCAGTTCGACGAGTTCTTCGGTGGTGCTGCTGTTGATTTTGCCGCCACCGTGGCGCGGGTCGACAAAGGTGCCGAGGCCCACGCGCGTGAGTTGGCCAGGCTTGCCGGCGGCAATGTCACGCAACAGGT
>CAJBIL010000503.1 GCA_903953145.1 uncultured beta proteobacterium | reverse complement strand
CTGAGGTGGCGTATGCGGAGGCTGCGTTAGGGGCGCTGGTGAGCACGCAAGCGCTTGTGCCTTCGTTGTGGGCCTTGGAGGTCGCCAACGTGCTTGCCAGGAATGAGGCCAAAGGCTTGATCACAGAGGCCCGGTCTCAAGGGTTCATTGCGTTGCTGGAACGGCTGACCATTGTGGCGGATCATGCAACGCACATTCACGCGATGGGTGTCACCCTTCAGCTTGCGCGCCGATACAAGCTGTCAGCCTACGATGCTGCGTACCTGGAATTGGCGTTGCGTACAGGCTCGTCATTGGCGACACTGGATATTGATTTGAAGAAGTCGGCGAAGTCGGCGGGAGTGCCGGTGTTCTCGCCGAAGTGAAGCATAGGAAAGGCCGCGTATGAATCGCCTGAGTCGTGACCAACTTGGTGCCGGAATACCGGTGCCGATGGATTGTTACGACCTGCATGGGCGGCTGGTGCTCGCACGGGGTGCCATCGTTGCTTCCCGCAAGCAACTCGACTACCTGCTCGAATATGGCCTTTATGCCATCGAGGTCGCCAGCGTTGCGTCACCCCTGCAGGCGTTGCCGAAACTGCATGCGTGTTACGTTCAGCTGGAACAGATTTTTGCTGCGGCGCTGGCGACAGAAGTTCGTGCTCCATCCTCTAGCCCATCCCCGGCCGCGCAACTCGCCGATTTGTTGAAGGGTAAAAAAGTCGACGCCGGGGATACGGTAGCGGATGAGGCTCACCCATTTCCCGGCCAGATCATGCAACGGGTGAGCGAGTTGCAGGCGCTCTGCCAGACTGCCCCGGATGCCTTGCTGGCAGCCATTCACCGCAACCAGATTGGCGCGCGTTACAGCATCGCCCATGCCTTGAGCCGGACGATTCTGTGCGAACTGCTGGCGACGCGCCGCCGCATTCCTGAGCGCAATCGACGCCAGTTGCTGGCTGCCGCGCTGACGTCCGAATTATCGATTCTGGCGCTGCAGGATGAACTGGTCGTGCAGTCAGGCGCGTTGCTGCCCGATCAGCAGCAACGCATCGCCGAGCACCCCACCGCAAGCATTGCGCTCTTGGCCACCATTGGGGCCATTGATCCGAGCTGGACCAATGTCATCCTCCAGCATCACGAACTTCCGAATGGCCATGGTTACCCGGCCGGCCTGAGCGGAACCGCGATTACCCCGTGGGCGCGGATCATGAAAATCGCCGATGCGTATGCCGCCATGATCACGCTGCAGGCTTACCGCAAGACGCTGCTCAGCAAGGCCGCCATGGCCGAACTCTTGCAAAAGCGCGGCGTTGAGTTTGACGATGAACTGACCGTCATGTTCGTCAAGGAAATCGGTGTCTTGCCGCCCGGCGTGGCGGTCAAACTGCGGTCGGACGAAATCGCCATTGTTGTTCAGCGTGGGGCCAATCCGCGCGCACCGTTGGTCGAAGCCGTTATCGGGCCGCGTGGCGCCTATCTGCCGAAACCCGTATTACGCAAGACCGATAGCCATGAATACGAGATTATCGATGTCGTGGATGCTCCTGGGCGTATGATGGTCTGATTGTCACCGGCATATACGCGGTCCTGCTCTTGAACCAACAACAAATCAGTGAGCGTTTATGAGCCCTCCATGCCCCCCCCCCGCGCAACTAAGATCATCAGCCGAGGCGCAAATAGCGGGCTCACCGACGGAGAATGCGCCCTCCGGCTCCCCTGAAGCACTGCTGCATGAACTGCAGGTTCATCAGATCGAGCTGGAGATGCAGACCGCGACTTTGCGCGAGACGCTGGCCGCGCTGAAAGCATCGCGTGACAGTTACATTGACCTCTATGAGTTCGCCCCGGTCGGCTATCTCACGCTCGACGACGCGGGCCTGATCGCCGGCCTCAACCTGACTTGCGCGACCTTGCTCGGCGCATCGCGCAGCGAACTTTTGCGGCAGCCTTTTGCACGCTTCATCGCGCCCGAGTGTGCTGACCTTTGGCATTTGTATCTGCGCAGCGTGCGCCGGCAGGCCACCGAGCACCATTGCGAACTGACGCTGCAATACGGTGATGGTGCGCCGCGCGTGGTGCAGGTCGATAGTCGGCTGCTTAACGTTAAGAATGGCGATCCTGCGACGGTGCTGGTAACGCTGACCGACATCAGCGCGCGCAAACACGGTGAAAGCGCACAGCAGGCCAGCGAAGCCCGCCTGCAGGCCATCTTTGATGCCAGCCCCGACCCCTTGCTGATCAGCGACGCGCAAGGCTTGATTGTCGCGGCCAACCGGCAGGTCGAGGCCATGCTCGGCTACTCGTCCGTCGAACTGCTCGGTCAGTCAATTGATCGCCTGGTGCCGGATCGATTTCGTGCCACGCACCCGGCGCAGCGCGCCGGCGTTGCTAATGTGACCGAAGTGCGACGGATGGGGCACGGGTTGGCGCTCAGCGCACGGCGCAAGGATGGCAGCGAATGTGCCGCCGAAATCAATTTGAGCCGCGTGCAAACCGATCAGGGTGTGTTGTTCGCCTGTGCCTTGCGCGACATGACCGAGCGCAATCAGAACCTCGAAGAAATCCACAAGCTGGCCTACTTTGACACGCTGACCGGCCTGCCCAACCGCAGTCGCGTGCATGAAGACCTGCAGCGGGCAATGCAGGCCAGCCATGACAATGACACCTATAGCGCCTTGCTGTTCATCGATCTCGATGATTTCAAAACACTCAACGACACACTCGGCCATCTCGTCGGCGACCAGTTGCTCCAGCAGGTTGCGCAACGTCTGACGGCGTTTGCGGGCGCACAAGACACCGTTGCCCGGCTCGGCGGCGACGAGTTTCTGATGATTCTCAATGGCCTGGGTCGGAGCGAAACCGAGGCGAGTGATGCCGCACGCGCGGCGGCTGAAGCCATTCTCGCCGCACTCAAACAGACCTACCATCTCGGTCGTCTCGCGCACCGCAGCACGGCCAGCATCGGCGCGACGCTGTTCAAGGGGCTGCAGGTATCCAGCGGCGAACTGATGAAGCAGACCGACCTCACCGTTTTCCGGGCTAAGACGGCGGGGCGCGACAACGTGCTGTTCTTCGATCCGGCGATGCAAGCCGCCGTCAAGGCGCGCGCGGCGTTTGAGGACGATCTGCGCCAGTCGCTACTGACCCTGCCCAGCGCTGAAGCGAACGAATTTTCGCTGCATTATCAGGCGCAGATTGCCGGCCAGCAACTGACCGGCGCTGAAGTGCTGCTGCGCTGGCGACACCCGCAGCGCGGCATGGTTTCGCCAGCCGACTTCATCCCGCTCGCCGAAGCCACCGCGTTGATCCTGCTACTCGGCCACTGGGTGCTCGAAACCGCGTGCCGCCAGTTGATGCGATGGGCCACCGTGCCGGCGATGGCGCATCTGACGCTGGCGGTGAATGTCAGCTCGCTGCAGTTCCACCAGCCCGACTTTGTCGAGCAGGTGCTGGCGGTGCTCAAGAAAACCGGCGCTGATCCGCAGCGGCTCAAGCTCGAACTGACCGAAAGCCTGCTGGTCGACAAGGTGCAGGAAATCATCGAAAAAATGTTCGCGCTGAAAGCCCGGGGCGTCGGCTTTTCGCTGGACGATTTTGGCACCGGATATTCTTCGCTGGCCTACCTGAAACGCATGCCACTCGACCAGTTGAAGATCGACCAGTCGTTCGTGCGTGATGTCTTGATCGACCCGAACGACGCCGCGATTGCGCGAACTGTCATTGCGCTGGCAAAAAATCTTGGGCTCGGCGTTATCGCCGAGGGAGTTGAAACGGCCGCGCAACGCGACTTTCTCGCGAGCTCCGACTGCCATGCCTACCAAGGTTATTTTTTCAGCCGCCCCCTGCCGCTGGATGATTTTGAAGCCTTCGCGCAACGGAGTCTTGCGTAAAACTACCGTCTATTCACCGTCGACTTTTGGTTCGCGGTAACATGGGCTAAACTAAGTCAACTTAGTTTACTTTCGGTGGATTCGCCATGCAGAGCGTTAATATTCATGAAGCTAAAACTCAGCTCTCACGGCTGATAGAGCAAGCGGTTGCCGGCGAACCCTTTGTGATCGCCAAGGCCGGTAAGCCCTTGGTTAAGGTCAGCCGGCTGGAACCGGGGCCCGATGTGCCGGCCAGAAGGTTGGGCTTTATGGCCGGGCAAATTGCTGTTCCGGATGATTTCGACCGCATGGACAGCAGCGGCATCGAGCTGCTTTTTGGTGGCGAAGAATGAAGCTGCTGCTGGATACGCATCTGCTGTTGTGGGCCGCCGGTTTGCCTGAACGGCTGCCCGTCACGGCGCGCGCGCTGCTGGAAGATCCGCAAAACGAATTGCTGTTCAGCGCGGCCAGCCTGTGGGAGATTGTTATCAAACGCGGGCTTGGGCGTTCGGATTTTCAGGTGGACGCACGCGTGTTGCGCCGTGGTTTACTGGATAACGGCTATCACGAGTTGCCGATCACCAGCGCGCACAGCGTTTCAGTCGATAGCCTGCCGCTGCTGCATAAAGACCCGTTCGACCGCATTCTGGTCGCTCAGGCGACCGTTGAGGGCATCACCCTGCTCACCGCCGATGCGGTGGTGGCGCAATATCCGGGGCCGGTGAGAAAGGTTTAATAATAAAACCTTAGTTCAACCACGGGGAGCACGGGGAAAGTCTGTGCTTTGCAACGGATTTTTGGCTCGCCAAATTGGTGGCAGTATTTTCTGCCGTAACCCCTTGTTTCTCCCCGTGTCCCCCGTGCTCCCCGTGGTCAACTTTTTAGCCCTACTCGCCCCGCCGCTGCAGCCAGTGCAGCAAAATCGCGAACAGCGCGTTGGGTTCAAACGGCTTGCCGAGAAAGTCGTTCATTCCGGCGGCGTTGCAGCGTTCCCGGTCTTCGGCAAAGGCGTTGGCGGTCATGGCGATGATCGGTGTGTGGTGATAGGCGGGGAGCCTGCGGATTTGCCGGGTGGCTTCGAGGCCGTCGATATTCGGCAT
>CAJBIL010000502.1 GCA_903953145.1 uncultured beta proteobacterium | reverse complement strand
GTCGGGGATGTCGACCAGCGTGACGAACATGGGGGGCTTTCTTGCCGGCGCCCTGTTACAGCCGCTGGTTGGCCGGGTGATTGATTGGCACTGGCAGGGAGGGCTGACGCAAACTGGCGCACGCCTTTACACGCCCGAAGACTTTCACGTCGGGCTGTTGCTGATGGCTGGCTTTGCAAGTCTCGGTGCGTTGTCCTCTTGGTGGATTCGGGAAACCGGCTGTCGGAATATCTGGAAAGCCCCCGTTTGACCTAACTAATTTCGCCCTTCTGCCGGCCTTGTTTTTGATTAAACATCAGTATATGCTTATATTCATGAACAGAAATATACCCATCCTCAAGCCGCCGGTCTCGCTCATTGCACGATGGCTGCCGCTGTTTTCCGTCGGCATGTTGCTTGCTGCCTCGCCTTTGGTGCAGGCGCAAAGTTTGCCGACCATCATCGTGCAGCCGCATCCGGTTGATTTGACGTTACCCGCTGAAGCGGTGGTCGAAGCGGTCAAGCAGGCGACGCTGGCCGCGCAGGTTTCCGGTCGGGTCACTGAGATGCGCGTCGACGCCGGGCAGGCCGTTAAAAAAGGCGACCTGCTGATGAGGATTGACGCGCGCGAAGCCGTTGAAGGGGCCGCCGGTGCCTCGGCGCAGAGTATCAATGCCAAAGCCAATTACGAGCGCCTGAAGAATCTGCGCCAGCAGAATTTCATCAGTGCCGCCGCGCTCGACAAGGCGCGTGCCGATTTTGAAGCAGCGCAAGCGACCAGCGCGCAAGCCGGTGTTGGTGTGGCGCATGCAACGGTTACGGCACCGATTTCCGGCATCGTCGCGCAGCGCTTGATCGAGCTGGGTGAAATGGCTGCACCCGGCAAGTCGCTGCTGACCATTTATGACCCGGACGGCCTGCGCGTTACGGCGAGTATTCCGCAATACAAATTGCCGCAGATGCGCGCGGTAAAGCAGGCCAGGGTCGAGTTTCCCGAGCTGGGCAAGTGGGTTGATGCCCGCGCGGTGATCCTGCTGCCGACGGCCGATGCCGCCACTCACGTTTCGCAGGTGCGCGTGACGCTCCCCGCAGAGACTGTCGACGTCATTCCCGGCATGTTTGCCCGGGTACATTTCGTGATTGGCCGCGCCGTCAAAATGACGGTGCCACAAGCCGCAGTGCTGCGTCGTGGTGAGGTCGCTGCCGTCTATGTGCAGAACGCGCAAGGCGCGCTTTCTTTGCGTCAGTTGCGTTTGGGCGAAGCACTCGGCAACGAAATCGAAGTCCTTGCCGGCCTCAATGCGGGTGAGCAGGTGGTGCTTGATCCGATCAAGGCAGGTATTGCGCTGAAGTCGGTGCCTGAGCGCGCGAAATGAAATGCGCTTAACCACAACGCGCAGCCCGTTGTGGTCAGCCAGGTTTTACCCCCAATAAAAAGCAGCCCAAGCTGCAAGCTATCAACCCCGCATCTCGCGACGCGGGCCAAATCACCGAGGAGGATCAAATGGCTCACATCGTAATTATTGGCGCCGGTCTGGGCGGCATGCCCATGGCTTTTGAGATGCGCGAAATCGCCCGGCCGGAAGATCGGGTCACGGTGGTGGCAAACACCAAAACGTTTCATTTTGTGCCATCGAATCCCTGGGTTGCCGTGGATTGGCGCAAGCGCGAGGAAATCGAGCTGGAGATTGCGCCGTTGCTGGCCAAGCACAAGATTGATTTTGATTCGGCCGGCGTCAAGCGTGTGCATCCGGCGGAAAACCGTCTGGAGCTGGCCGACGGTCGCAGCCTTGATTATGATTATCTGATTATTGCGACCGGCCCCAAGCTGGCGTTTGATGAGGTAGAGGGGCTTGGCCCGCAGGGGCATACGCAGTCGATTTGCCATGTCGATCATGCGGTGGATGCGCAGGGGGCGTGGGCCCGGTTTGTGGCTGATCCGGGGCCGATTGTGGCTGGCGCTGTGCAGGGTGCTTCGTGCTTTGGCCCGGCTTATGAATACACGATGATCATGGAAACGGATCTGCGCCGGCGCAAGCTGCGCGATCAGGTGCCGATGACTTTTGTGACTTCTGAGCCGTATATCGGCCACCTCGGGCTGGGGGGTGTGGGCGACTCCAAGGGCTTGATGGAGTCGGTTTTCCGCGATAAGCACATCAAGTGGATTTGCAACGCCAAAGTCACAAAAATTGAGGCGGGCAAGATGTTTGTGACCGAACACGACGACGAAGGCAAGCCGAAGAAGGATCACGAGTTGCCATTCAAGTATTCGATGATGCTGCCGGCCTTCAAGGGCGTTGACGCGGTGTTCGGCATCGAGGGGCTGACCAATCCGCGCGGCTTTATCCTGATTGATCCCTATCAGCGGAATCCGAAGTTTCAGAATATCTTCTCCGTCGGTGTGTGCGTTGCGATTCCACCGGTTGAAGTCACGCCGGTACCGACCGGAACGCCGAAAACAGGCTACATGATTGAGTCGATGGTGACCGCGACTGCGCACAACATCCGCGCCGTGCTTGACGGTCGCCAGCCGGATCGCAAGGCCACTTGGAACGCCGTTTGTCTGGCAGATTTTGGTGATACGGGCGCTGCATTTGTGGCCCTGCCACAGATTCCGCCGCGCAACGTGAACTGGTTTTCGCACGGCAAGTGGGTGCATCTGGCCAAGGTTGGCTTTGAAAAATATTTCATGCACAAGATGCGCAAGGGAACGACTGAAACGGTTTACGAGAAGGTCGTCATGGAAGCGCTCGGCATCATGAAACTCAAGGGGAAGTAAGCAAGCAATGGGCATTTCCGGGCGCATCGCCAAATACTTCCAGAACTCGCAGATGACGCCCTTGCTGGCGCTCGTCGCGCTATTGCTGGGTATCTTCGCCACCCTCGTCACGCCGCGTGAGGAGGAGCCGCAGATCGACGTTACGATGGCCGACGTTTTCATCCCCTTTCCCGGGGCGTCGGCCAGGGATGTCGAGAATCTGGTCGCGACACCGGCTGAGCAGGTGTTATCGCGCATGTCCGGGGTCGAGCATGTCTATTCGGTTTCACGGCCGGGCATGGCGGTGGTGACGGTGCAGTTCGATGTCGGCATCAAGTACAACGATGCGGTGCTGCGCCTTTACGATACGGTGCATTCAAACCGCGACTGGCTACCGCCCAACCTTGGCGCGCTGGAGCCGGTCATCAAGCCGAAAGGCATTGATGACGTACCGATTGTTTCACTGACTTTCTGGACGGCTGACCCGAAACGTTCGGCCTTCGAGTTGCAGCAAGTCGCCCGTTCGGCCGAGATCGAATTCAAGCGCATCAAGGGGACGCGCGATGTATCGACCCTCGGTGGCCCTGATCATGTGATTCGCGTCGAGATGGACAGCGAGCGGATGAATGCCTTTGGCGTCACGCCGCAGGACCTTTCCGCCGCGCTCAAGGTGGGCAATGCCTTGCAGTCGTCCGGTAGTCTGGTTGCCGGCAATCGTGAAGTGCTGGTGCAGACCGGTACCTACCTCGAATCGGCGGCTGACGTTAAGCAACTGGTGATCGCCGTGCGGGGCGATGCCAAAGACCCGAAGCCTGTATTCATGGGCGATGTCGCAAAAGTTGAGGACGGGCCGGACCAGCCGGGTAAATATGTCTGGTTCGGCAGCAAGGACGGCGAGTTCCCCGCGGTTACCGTGCAGGTTTCCAAGAAGCCCGGCGTCAATGCAGCCGATGTGGCCAATGGCGTGATTGCCCGGGTTGAGTCTCTCAAAGGCACGGTGATTCCCGAGGGCGTTGAAGTCACGGTGACGCGTAACTATGGTGAAACGGCGACCGACAAAGCGCAAAAGCTGATCGGCAAGCTGATCTTTGCCACCGCCTTTGTCGTTCTCCTGGTATTTTTTGCGCTTGGCAAGCGCGAGGCACTGATTGTTGGCGTGGCTGTGACGCTAACCCTGGCGGCAACGCTGTTCGCTTCGCTGGCCTGGGGTTTTACGCTGAATCGCGTGTCGCTGTTCGCGCTGATTTTTTCCATCGGTATTCTGGTGGATGACGCGATTGTCGTGGTTGAGAACATTCATCGCTGGCAAACGCTGTACCCGGACAAGCCCTTGCTCGAAATCATCCCGCCTGCGGTCGATGAAGTTGGCGGGCCAACGATTCTGGCCACGTTTACCGTGATTGCCGCGTTGCTGCCGATGGCCTTTGTGACGGGGCTGATGGGGCCGTATATGAGCCCGATCCCGATCAATTCGTCGATGGGGATGTTTATCTCGCTGGCGGTGGCGTTCATCGTCACGCCGTGGCTGGCGGCACGGCTGCTGGGCAAGGTAAAGCACACTGCCGCTGGCGGGCACGGTGCTCAGCCAGCGAGCCGGCTTGACCGCCTGTTCCGTCGCCTGCTCTCGCCATTTCTCGATGTGCAGAAGGGGCAATCGGCGCGGCGCAAACTGTTGCTCGCCATCATCCTGCTCATCCTCGGCTCGGTGTCGCTTGCCGTGGTCAAGCTGGTGGTGTTGAAAATGCTGCCGCTGGATAACAAAAGCGAGTTTCAGATCGTCCTCGATATGCCGGTCGGCACGCCACTGGAAGACACGGCGCGGGTATTGCGCGAGATTGGCGCGGAGATTGCCACGGTGCCGGAGATTGCCAATTACCAGGCCTATGCCGGTACCGCCAGCCCGATCAATTTCAACGGGCTGGTGCGCCAGTATTACCTGCGCGCTGCGCCGGAGTGGGGCGATTTACAGGTCAATCTCGTTGATAAGAAACATCGATCACGCTCCAGCCATGAGATCGCCATTTCGGTGCGTGCTGCCGTTGAGGCGATTGGCCGCAAGGGGGGCGGCAACGCCAAGGTGATCGAAGTGCCGCCAGGGCCGCCGGTGCTTTCGCCCATTGTCGCCGAGGTTTACGGGCCGGATTATCAGGGCCAGATCGCCGTGGCCAAGGAAATCCGCAAGGTTTTTGAGAACACGCCGGATCTCGTATCAATTGACGACATGGTGCAGGCCGACGCCAAGAAAACCGTGCTGCATGTGTTGCAAAGCAAGGCTGCGCTGCTCGGCGTGGCGCAAAGCGACATTGTCGAGGTGGTACGCATGGGCTTGTCCGGCGAGGATGTAACGCCGGTACATAACGCCGAGTCAAAGTTCGAGGTGCCGGTGCGGGTAACGCTGCCCGCCGACAAGCAAAGTTCGCTCGACGCCTTGCTCAAGCTCAAGGTACGTTCACGAATGAACGACAATGCGGGCCGCCTGGTACCGGTTTCCGAACTCGTTGAAGTACGCGAGTTACCGCGTGAAAAAACGATTTATCACAAGGATCTTTTGCCGGTCGTCTATGTTGTTGGCGACATGAGCGGCAAGCTTGATTCGCCGCTCTACGGCATGTTTGCTGCACGCAGCAAGATTGCCGGGATGGCGCTCGATGGTGTCGACAAAGCCGGCGGTACGCTGGGTGAGTGGTTTATCCGGCAACCCGTCGACCAGTATGCCGGCTACAGCGTCAAGTGGGACGGTGAATGGCAGGTAACCTACGTTACCTTCCGCGATATGGGCATTGCTTACGCGGTCGGCCTGATCCTCATTTACCTGCTGGTCGTCGCGCACTTCAAGAGTTACCTTGTACCGCTGATCATCATGGCGCCGATCCCGCTCACCATCATCGGCGTGATGCCCGGCCACGCGCTGCTCGGTTCGCAATACACGGCAACCTCGATGATTGGCATGATCGCGCTGGCCGGCATCATCGTGCGTAACTCGATCCTGCTGGTCGACTTTATCAAGCAGCAGGTTGAGAGCGGCATGGATTTCGCCGAAGCGGTGATTCAGTCAGCTGCCGTGCGCGCCAAGCCGATTGCCCTGACCGGGCTGGCCGCCATGCTCGGCGCGTTGTTCATTCTGGATGACCCGATTTTCAACGGGCTGGCGATCAGCCTGATCTTTGGCATTCTCGTTTCCACCCTGCTCACGCTGGTGGTTATTCCGGTGCTTTACTACGCCGCATTCAAAAAGGAGTTTCAATCATGAGCGCCCCATTCACCACTGATCGCGCCATCCGCATCATGGCCGGCACT
>CAJBIL010000501.1 GCA_903953145.1 uncultured beta proteobacterium | reverse complement strand
GTCGAGCACCAGACGATGCCCGTATTCGCCGACTGGCGGCAAGACAAAAACCTGCGGCCGGACTTCGTTTTTTAGCTCCATCACCAGACGCACAACGCCCGGCTTGAAACGCCCGGCGCGCAGCAACTTGATGTTGGGATCATTCGGCAGGATCTTGCTGGCCAGGCCCTCAAGCACGCTGTTGAACTCAATGCCTTCCAGATCAACAACCAGACGATCCGGATTCTTGACCATGAAATGCGTGTATTTCAGCGCGACATCGTGTTCGATGGCGACCCGCGTGTAATCGGCGGCCGGCCAGACGCGCACGGCGAGGATACTTGGACTCCTGCCGGCTGCTGCGCGGGCCAGCTGGGCGACGGGAGTCACCAGCAAGAGCAGCGACGAGCCGGCAAATTTGATCAGCTGGCGGCGGCCGGCCAGTGGTTTTTGAGGTGGCTTAGACATTGCAGCCCGGCCTCGGTATAGGCCACGAGGTCAAGCTCGCGCCCCAGGCTTTGCGGGGGATTTTGCCTGTTTTCGGCAAAGCGGAAAACAAGCGCGAGATCGGGCTGCGGCACAAAGCCGGCGGCCTTTTCAGGCCACTCGACAAGGCACACGGCATCGTCACGGAAATATTCGCCCAGCCCCGCATCTTCAAACTCTTCTGGATGATTGAAACGATAAAAATCAAAGTGATACCAGTATATGCTCGAAACTACGTAAACTTCAACCAGTGTATAGGTCGGGCTCTTCACCGGCCCGCGGTGGCCCAACGCACGCAACAGCGCCCGGCTCAACGTGGTTTTCCCTGCGCCGAGGTCGCCATCTAGCCAAACTGTCATGCCGGGTCGTAGCAATGGCGCGAGTTGGTGGCCAAGCGCGGTGGTCGCGGCTTCGTCCGGCAGGCGTACCGTGAGCATAGGCGGGGCAACGGGGAACTGGTTATGATCCGGGTTATGCACGAAAAGAACTCCGAGATGAACATAAAAGCAAACGCAAGCGAATCGGCAAATTCGTGCGCGGCTGCCGACATCGAGGCCGGGGCGATGGATTTTGCGGCACTGGCGCAAAACATCAAGCGCTGGGGGCAGGCACTGGGCTTTGCAGAAATCGGCATTGCCAGCGCCGAGGTGAGTGCTGCAACGCCGTCGCTAATGCACTGGCTGGCACTCGGCCGGCACGGCGAAATGGATTATATGGCCAAACATGCGGCCTTGCGCGCCAACCCGCAGGCGCTGGTGGCTGGCACGGTATCGGTCATTGCAGCCCGGCTGCCCTATTGGCCGGAGGCTGCTGATGGCGTGCAGACACTCGCCAACGCTGAACTGGGCTATATCTCGCGCTATGCGCTGGGCCGGGATTATCACAAGACGATTCGTAACCGGCTGCAAAAGCTCGCCGACCGTATCCATGCCGAAATTCAGGCTCAAGGGCGTGCCGCGCTGGCCGAAGCATTTGTCTATCGTGTTTTTTCAGACTCGGCGCCGGTCATGGAAGTTGAATTTGCGCGGCAATCCGGCATTGCCTGGCATGGCAAACACACCCTGTCACTGAGCAAAACCGGCTCCTGGCACTTTCTCGGCGAGATTTACACCTCCCTGCCACTCCCCCCGGACGAACCCATCGCCGAACACTGCGGCGACTGCCATCGCTGCCTCGACGCCTGCCCGACGGCGGCCATCGTCGCACCCTACGAAGTCGACGCCCGGCGCTGTATTTCCTACCTGACCATCGAGCTGCACGGTGCCATTCCCGTGGAACTCCGGCCGCTGATCGGCAACCGTATTTACGGCTGCGATGACTGCCAGCTTTGCTGCCCGTGGAACAAATTTGCGCAGATTGGCGACCCGGATTTTGCCGTGCGCCATCAACTCGACGCAACGCCATTAACCACCCTTTTTGCCTGGAGCGCCACCGAGTTTGAAGCACGCCTCGCCGGCAGCCCGCTTCGCCGCATCGGCCACGAACGCTGGTTAAGAAACATCGCTGTCGCGCTGGGCAACGCCCTTCGCACAAGCCCGCAAAACCCCGAAATCATCAACGCACTCGCCGCCCAACGCACGCACGCATCGACGCTGGTGCGAGAACACGTTTTGTGGGCGCTTGATCAAGGCAATTAAGCCGACCTGCCCCGCAGGCCGCACCAGCTGGCGTTCTAGCACGATGATAAGACGGAGAGGCAGCAAATACGCCACGCTTCAGACACTACACTTGCTAGAACGCCTATTCATGCGCCTTACAGGGCAGATCGATAATTGTGAGCACCTGACAATCCCCCCCTTGCAATTCTCCCTCGCGCATTCAACAATCAACAATCAACCCGCGACTTGCTTGCCGGGCGATTCGCCCAGAAACTGCCGGAGATCAACGGAATGCCACAAAACTCATACCCGCACTTGCTCGCCCCACTTGATCTCGGCTTCACCACGCTGAAAAACCGGGTGCTGATGGGCTCAATGCACACCGGCCTTGAAGAAGCGCTCAGGGGCTTTACCCGCCTTGCCGCCTTTTACGCCGAGCGGGCGCGCGGCGGTGTCGGGCTGATTGTGACCGGGGGGATTAGCCCGAATCAGGAGGGCGTGGTGATGCCCGGCGCAGCGGCGCTGGAGGATGCAGCGCACGCCGGGAAGCATCGCGAGATCACGGATGCCGTGCACCGGGAGGGCGGCAAGATCGCCCTGCAAATTCTGCACACCGGCCGCTACGCCTATCATCGCGGCGCCGTCGCGCCATCTGACGTGCAGGCACCGATTTCGCCGGCCCGCCCACGCGAAATGAGCGAAGCCGACATTCTGCGCACCATCGCCGATTACGCGAACTGCGCGAAACTGGCGCAATTCGCCGGTTACGACGGCGTCGAGGTGATGGGCTCGGAAGGCTATCTGATCAACCAGTTCATCGCACTGCAAACCAATTTCCGCAGTGATGACTGGGGCGGCAGCTTTGAACACCGCAGCCGCTTTGCGGTTGAAACGGTACGCGCGGTGCGCGCGGCTTGCGGGGAAAATTTCATCATCATTTTTCGTCTGTCGATGCTCGATCTTGTTGAGGGGGGCAGCACCTGGGACGAAATTGTGGCGCTGGCTAAGGCCATCGAAGCCGCCGGCGCAACGCTGATCAACACGGGCATCGGCTGGCACGAGGCGCGCATCCCGACGATCGCCACGATGGTGCCGCGCGCTGCTTTCGCGTGGGTCACCCGGCGCCTGATGGGGCAGGTGAAGATTCCGCTGATCACAACCAACCGCATCAATACGCCGGAAGTGGCAGAGAACGTGATCGCGACCGGCTGCGCTGACATGGTGTCGATGGCGCGCCCTTTCCTCGCCGATGCAGAATTCGTCAACAAAGCGGCGGCCGGCCGTGGCGACGAGATCAACACCTGCATCGCCTGCAATCAGGCGTGCCTCGACCACATTTTCAACGGCCAGCTCACTTCCTGCCTGGTCAATCCGCGTGCCTGCCACGAAACCGAGTTGTTGAACATCAAGACAGACACGCCAAAGAAAATCGCCGTCATCGGCGCGGGCCCGGCCGGCATGGCCTGCGCCGCAACCGCTGCCGAACGCGGCCATCAGGTGACCTTGTTCGATGCCGCACCGGTGATCGGCGGGCAGTTCAACATCGCGCGGCGCATTCCCGGCAAGGAAGAATTTAGCGAAACACTGCGTTATTTCAAGCGACGCCTTGAGATCGCCGGCGTATCGCTCAAACTCGGCCAACACGTTGAGGCAGGGGTATTGATCCATTTCGACCATGTGGTGCTCGCCACCGGCATTGTCCCGCGCAGGCTGGAGATCCCCGGGATCGAACATCGCAAGGTCATTTCCTACATCGATCTGATCGAAGGGCGCAAAACAGCCGGGGCAAGCGTTGCGGTAATCGGCGCGGGCGGTATCGGCTTTGACGTCGGCGAGTTTTTAACGCACGCACACGATGGCCAGGACGAACTGAAACGTTTCCAGTCGGAATGGGGCATCGACACTGAATTCAAGGCGCGCGGCGGCCTGAAGGCGGCGCAAGACACTCCGGCCCCCCGGCAGGTCTGGCTGTTGCAGCGCAAGGCATCAAAAGTCGGCGACGGGCTGGCCAAAACAACCGGCTGGATTCGCCGTACTTTGCTTAAAAAACGCGGGGTGGTGATGCTATCGGGGGTGAGTTACGAAAGGATCGACGATGCCGGTTTGCACATTTGCATTGATGGCAAGCAGCAGTGCCTGCCGGTCGACACCATCGTGATTTGCGCCGGACAAGTGCCGCGTCGCGAGTTGGTAGCCGGGCTGCAAGCCGCCGGGGTGCCGATGTCGCTGATTGGCGGCGCCGATGTTGCCACTGAACTCGACGCCAAGCGCGCCATCGACCAGGGCACGCGCTTGGCTGCGGTGCTTTAGCGGCGTTTTACTACGTGATCAGCAGGCAACCGGACGCGCCGGATCACTGCACCACTCGCTCCACGAGCCGGGATAGAGCCGCGCCCCCGGGAGCCCGGCGATTTCCATGGCCAGCAGATTATGGCAGGCCGACACGCCGGAGCCGCACTGCATCACGGCCTGCTTCGGCTCGACACCGGCCAGCAAGGCGAGAAACTCCCGGCGCAACTCGGCTGCCGGGCGGAACTGGCCATCGGCATCGAGGTTATCGCGAAAGAATCGATTGCGCGCACCCGGAATATGCCCGCCCGCCGGGTCGAGCGTTTCATTCTCACCGCGAAAACGGTCAGGACTCCGCGCGTCGATCACGCACAGATCGCCCCCCGTGAGATTGGCCTGAACGACCCCGGTGCTCACGGTAAGCGCACGCATGGCAATCTCGAAGACCGCCGGCACAGATTCCGGTAACTCCGTAGACAGCGGCCGCGCCTCCTTCAGCCATTGTTGCAACCCGCCATCAAGCAGCGCAACCCGCTCATGACCCAGCCAGCGCAACAACCACCAGAGGCGACCAGCAATCATGCCGGCCGCGTCGTCATAAACGACCACCTGGGTCTGCGCCGAAACCCCGGCCGCACCCAGCTTTTGTGCGAGCAACTGAGGATCAGGCAAGGGATGACGGCCATTACAGCCATTCAGCGGGCTGGCGAGATCGCGGTCGAGATGCAGAAACACGGCACCCGGCAAATGCCCTTTGGCGTAAGCTGCTTCGCCCGCAGCAGGGTCGGCCAGTTGATGCCGGCAGTCGAAAATAATCCAGCGGGCGTCATCCAGATGCGCAGCCAGCGTCGCACAGTCAACCAACGTGCTGTAAATCATAGAATTCACGGAGCTCATGGATCAGGCACGACCTTCAACAGCCGCCAGCCATGACGCAGCTTCTTGCTCGTTGTCGAAGACACGCATGTCGGCGCGCACAAAAATCTGCGACAGCCACGCGCTCCAAGCCACCCACTGGCTATCGGTTACCACCGCAATGCGGTTGAAATCGTTGGCATGCGCGCGTGAGAAAACGAGTTCTTCCCATGCCACGTCAAGCGTAAAGTCCGCCATCTGACGCAAATCAAAGTAAAGATCAACCGGCCCTTCGAATTTCACCTTGAAATTGATCAGCTGCTCGAATTCCTTGTAGTCGGCCAGGGTAAATTCGCCGAGAACGGTGACGTCGACTCGGTTTGGCTGGTGGTCAGTGGTGATCATATAAGCTCCGGTTGTTGGTTTTTTTCAGTTTAGCATTAGTCTTGTTCAGCGGGATTGGCACGCGAAAAGCCGGCGGCGAAGATTCCGCTGGCAATGATCAAGGCAATCGCCAGCAAGGCGCCAAAAGTGAGCGTCTCGCCCCAGATCAACACGCCGAAAAAGCTGGCAAAAATAACGGTTGAGTAGGCAAGACTGGCGGAAACAAAAGTCTTTCCCCGCTTGTAGGCACGCGTCATCGCCAATTGCGCCAGCGTGGCAAAGGCGGCGACACCAAACAGCAGCAGCGCATCACGCCAAGCCACCGGGTGAAACTCAAAAAGCAGCATCCAGAGCGCACTGGCGAACGTCGAGAACAGCGAGAAATAAAAAACCGTCCGCTCCTCACGCTCACCACGCGCGCCGAGTTCCCGTACATTGTAGTAGGCCAGCCCGGCCATCACGCCCGACCCCAGACCAATTAACCCGCCGGCCAACTGATCCGCCCGCAGCGTTGGCTGTAACAGCAGCGCCACCCCCATAAAACCAAGCGCCAGCGCGCCGAACATGTCGCGCCGCAAACGCATCTTGCCAAACCAGCCAAGATAGATCGTCAGAAACAGCGGCGAGGTGTAGCTGAGCGTCACTGCGGTCGCCAGCGGCAGCATGGCAATTGCGTAGAAATAGAGCAGCAGTGAAACAAAACCGCTCGCCGCACGCAAGATCTGAAAACGCCAGTGGGGCGTATAAATGGGGATGCCGCGCAAACGAACCAGCCCGAACATGAGCACCAGCGAAATAGCACTGCGATAGAAGACGATCTCTGCGGCAGAGAAGGTTTCAGCGGCAAGTTTGACGCAAACACCCATGCAGGCGAAGCAGAAACTTGCGGCTAACATCCACAGGGATTGCATGGAATCAGATAACCGGAGGATCGGAGGAAAAGTCAGGAAAAATCAGTGGGCGGCGAAAGCACTATCAGCGCTATCCTGATTAGTCGGAATCAAGCCACGTGCGGCGCAATAATGCGGCGATAGAATTCGTGGAAGTGTTGCATGCCGTCCTCCATTGGCGACTGGTAAGGCCCGACCTCGTTGCGCCCTTCCTTCATCAGCGCCAGTCGACCACGATCCATCCGCTCACCGATGTCGTCATCCTCAATGGCCGTTTCCATGTAGGCGGCCTGCTCAGCCTCAATGAACTCACGCTCGAACAGGGCGATGTCCTCGGGGTAATAAAACTCAACGACGTTGGTCGTTTTATTCACGTCACGCGGGATCAGCGTCGATACTACCAACACGTGCGGATACCACTCGACCATCACATTCGGGTAGTAGGTCAGCCAGATCGCGCCCTGGGGAGGCGTTTCGCCACCGTAATAGTCACGCACCGCCTGCTGCCAGCGGGCATAGGTCGGCGAGCCGGATTTGAGGAGCGAGGTAATACCGACTTTCTGCACCGAATACCACTCGCCAAACTGCCACGAAAGATCGTCGCAGGTCACAAAGTTACCCAGCCCGGGGTGATACGGTGCAACGTGGTAGTCCTCCAGATAAACTTCGATGAAGGTCTTCCAGTTGTAATTACACTCATGCACCTCGACTTTATCGAGCTTGTAACCCGAGAAATCGAGGTTATGCGCCACGCTCATACCGGACAAATCTGCATTTGCCGAGCGCGGACCGCCGAGCAGCAACCCGTTCCACGACTCGAGCTTGCGCTTGCCAAGGTGCAGACAGGGATTTTGCGGAAAATGCGGCGCACCGATCAACTCACCGCCAGTATCGTATGTCCAACGATGAATCGGGCAAACGATGTGCTTGGCCTTGCCACTGCCCTCCAGCATGATCGACTGGCGATGGCGACAGATATTCGACATCTGCCAGACACCATCATCATTACGAATCAGCATCTTGCTGTGATCCATCCACTCCAGCGTGCGATAGTCGCCTACTTCGGGCACCATCAATTCGTGCCCGACATAACCCGGCCCCGCAGCAAAGAGAAGCTGCTTCTCCAGAGCAAAGATTTTCTCGTCAAAATACCAGTTCACTGGCAACTGTGAGATTGCCGGAGCAAGTTTTTCAGGGGATGCGATATCGGACATTCCGGACATTCCGCGCCTCCGCGCAGGCAAAGCGCAGGAAATTGGAAAGATAGTCGTTTGGGCTCAGCATTTTAGTCCTCTTTCCATTTGACCAGAAGCCCCTATTTGCGCTATTTTCATCGGTTTGATTCGGGTTTTACTGATGCCGCGATCCACCGTAGCCAACAATGCTACAAACACCCTCACCCCCAAGCCTTCGCCAGCATCCCCATCGCCGACCTCCGAACTCAAGTTTGAGGCGGCTCTCGCCGAGCTTGAGCAGATTGTTCAGAACATGGAAGGCGGCCGACTGCCGCTCGAAGAATCGCTTGAAGCCTACCGTCGCGGCGCAGAACTGCTGAAGCATTGCCAGCAACAACTCGGTGACGCCGAACACAAAATCCGGATTCTCGAGAATGATGAATTGCGGAACTTTGAACCAGCCGGCGGAGAGAACGGAGCGTCGCGGTGAACTCACTCGCGCCAAGCTGCGGCGCCAACCGGGCAAACACCTTCGCCGACTGGATGATTGCCGTCCAGACGCAGACAGAAAATGCACTAGCGCGCAGCTTACCGGCAGGCGAGGCGATACCGAACCGCTTGCATCAGGCCATGCGCTACGCCACGTTGAACGGCGGCAAACGCGTACGGCCACTCCTCGTTTTTGCGGCCGGCGATCTGACGGATGCCCAACCGGAACAGCTTGAAATTGCCGCGTCTGCGGTTGAAATGATCCACGTTTATTCGCTGGTGCATGACGACCTGCCATGCATGGACAACGATGTGCTGCGACGCGGACGTCCAACCTGCCATATCGAATTCGACGAACCAACCGCACTACTGGTCGGCGACAGCTTGCAATCCCTCGCTTTCGAGTTACTGGCACGCGATATCTGCAAAGAATCTGCCAGCGCGGCCCGCCAACTCGACATGATTCAATTGCTCGCCCACGCCAGCGGCTCCCGCGGCATGGCCGGTGGTCAGGCGATTGATCTCGATTCAGTCGGTAAATCACTGAACCAGCCGGAACTTGAGTTAATGCACGCGCTCAAAACCGGGGCGCTGATTCGCGCAGCGGTACTCCTTGGCGCTTTGTGCGGTTCGCCGTTGAGTAGTGAGGCACGTGACGCGCTGGATCGTTTTGCAAAACGGATCGGCCTGCTCTTTCAAGTCGTTGATGACATTCTCGACTGCACGGCAAGCACGGCTACGCTCGGCAAAACGGCAGGCAAAGATGCCGCCGCCGACAAGCCAACCTATGTCAGCCTGCTTGGCATTGAGCGCGCACGGGAGTTAGCAGATGACCTTAGAACACAAGCACTTGAAGCACTCGATGTTTTTGGCGAACGCGGCCAGCGACTGATTGAATTGACCGATTTCATCACCCACCGCAAGTTTTAGCCGGCAAAATCAACGTAAGTGCAGCCAGCAATCGGCTTTGACTAACGCTTGCGCTAACTACCGCGCCGGATAAAGTAGAAAAATGACCATCTATCCACTGCTTGACCACATCAGCAACCCTGCCGACCTGCGCAAACTCGAACGCAAGCAATTGCCGCAGCTTGCCGAAGAGTTACGAGACTTTCTCGTTGAATCAGTATCAAAAACGGGGGGGCACCTCTCCTCAAATCTGGGCACCGTCGAGCTGACTGTCGCGTTGCACTACGTTTTCGAAACGCCCGGCGACCGCCTGATATGGGATGTCGGTCACCAAACCTACGCTCATAAGGTGCTGACCGGCAGACGTGCCGGTATGGCCGGACTACGCATGCATGGCGGCATTTCTGGCTTCCCCAAGCGCAGTGAAAGCGAATACGACACATTCGGCGTTGGTCACTCGTCAACCTCGATCTCCGCTGCACTCGGCATGGCTTTGGCGGCCAAGATCAAGGGAGAGCCCCGCAAAACCGTGGCCATTATTGGCGATGGCGCCATGTCAGCGGGGCAGTCATTTGAAGCCCTCAACAACGCCGGAGTTGCCGATGCAGACATGCTCGTCATCCTCAACGACAATGACATGTCGATCTCGCCCCCCGTCGGCGCGCTGAACAAATATCTGGCCCGGCTGTTTTCTGGCAGCGCCTTCAATGCCGCCCGCAAAGCCGGCGAAAAAGTGCTTGGCGTTGCACCATCGCTGCTTGAGTTCGCCAACCGCGTCGAAGAGCACGTCAAGGCATGCTGACGCCGGGCACTCTGTTCGAGGAACTGGGTTTTAACTATATTGGCCCGATTGATGGTCACGACCTTGACTCGCTGGTCCCGACCCTGCAAAACATCAAGAAACTCAAAGGGCCACAGTTCCTCCACGTCATTACCAAAAAGGGCCAGGGCTACAAACTGGCCGAGGCCGACCCCATCCTCTACCACGGCGTCTCGAAATTCCATCCCGAAGTCGGTATTGAAGGCGGGAAATCGGGTGGCAAGCCAAGCTATACGCAGATTTTTGGCGACTGGCTATGTGACATGGCCGCCCAGGAACCCCGGCTTGTCGGCATTACCCCGGCGATGCGTGAAGGCTCAGGCCTGTTGCGCTTCTCAGAGCTTTATCCGGAACGTTACTTTGATGTCGGTATTGCCGAACAACACGCCGTCACCTTCGCTGCCGGACTCGCCTGCGAGGGCATGCGGCCGGTACTGGCGATCTACTCGACCTTCCTGCAACGTGGCTACGACCAACTCGTGCACGACGTCGCATTGCAGAATTTACCCGTGGTTTTTGCATTGGATCGCGGCGGACTGGTCGGCGCCGACGGCCCTACCCACCATGGCACCTTCGACATCTCCTTCCTGACCTGTATCCCCAACATGGTCGTGATGACGCCCTCCGACGAAAATGAGTGCCGCAAGATGCTCACCACAGCGATGCATATTGACGGCCCAAGCGCCGTACGTTACCCGCGCGGTACAGGGCCAGGGGTTGCGATTGAAACGGCACTGACCGAACTGCCGGTAGGCAAGGGCGAAATCCGTCGTCACGGTGAAAAAATCGCGCTGCTCGCCTTTGGCAGCATGCTCACGCCGACGCTTGTCGCCGGCGAAGCACTGAACGCCACCGTCGCCAATATGCGATTCGTCAAACCAATTGATCGCGACCTGATTATTGCGCTTGCCAGGGAACATTCCGTGCTGGTTAGCGTCGAAGAAAATGCCATTATCGGTGGCGCTGGTTCGGAAGTCGCCCGTGTTCTCGAAGAAATCGGCAGCACTTCGCACTTCCTTCGTCTTGGGCTGCCCGACCACTTCATCGATCATGGCGATCAGCACCTGCTACTGGCCGAAATCGGCCTCGATAGCGATGGTATTACCCGATCAGTACATGCTTTTAACGAACAATCTGACAAGCAGTAAGCAGTTCCGGCAAGCTCCCGTATGCCGTAACAGAATTTCAAACAGGAATAGCAATGAATGCACCCCATAAACCGCAAGCGCCAGTCACCATGGCAGATGTACAAGGTTCGGAAGACACGCGGCAAATCGCCATCAACAAGGTAGGCATCAAGTCAATCCGCCACCCGGTCAAGGTGCTCGACAAATCCGGTGGCGTCCAGCACACCATCGCCATGTTCAACATGTACGTCAGCCTGCCACACAATTTCAAGGGAACGCACATGTCGCGTTTCGTTGAGATTCTCAACAGCCACGAGCGTGAAATCTCAGTCGAGAACTTCCCCGCCATGCTGCGCGATATGGTCGAGAAACTCGAGGCAAAAAGCGGGCATATCGAGATGAATTTCCCGTATTTCATCAACAAGGCAGCGCCTGTATCCGGCGTGCAAAGTTTGATGGATTACGATGTCACGCTGATCGGTGACATTTGTGACGGCGAAATCGTCTCGACGATCAAGGTCGTTGTGCCGGTGACTAGCCTTTGCCCTTGCTCGAAAAAGATATCGGAGCGCGGTGCTCATAATCAGCGATCGCATGTCACGGTCACGGTGCGAATCAATGCGCACTTGTGGATTGAAGAATTGGTGCAACTCGTAGAACGCGAAGCCTCCTGCGAGCTATTCGGCCTGCTCAAACGTCCTGATGAAAAATACGTTACCGAACGTGCTTATGATAATCCGAAATTTGTTGAAGACATGGTGCGTGACGTTGCAGCACGTCTGAACGCCGAAATGCGTATTGATACCTACATTGTTGAATCAGAGAACTTTGAGTCGATCCACAACCACTCTGCCTACGCATTGATCGAAAGCGACAAGCGCTGACCAACAGGATTTTTTGTTCTGCCAACAAAAACGGGGCGGTGTCTTGCGACACCGCCCCGTTTTTTGCTAACAAAAATCAGGCAGCGACTGCCGGTTTTTGTTTGCGGACCAGCTTTTCCTTGATCCGTGCGGACTTGCCCGAACGCTCGCGGAGGTAGTACAACTTGGCGCGACGCACATCGCCGCGACGCTTGACTTCAATCGCAGCGACCAGCGGCGAGTAAGTCTGGAACGTACGCTCGACACCTTCACCGGACGAAATCTTGCGCACGATGAAGTTGGAATTCAGACCACGGTTACGCTTGGCTATCACAACGCCTTCGTAAGCCTGCAGACGCTCGCGGGTACCTTCCTTAACCTTCACCTGAACGACAACCGTGTCGCCCGGCGCAAATACGGGAATGGTCTTGCCCAGACGGGCGATTTCTTCTTGCTCAAGTTGCTCGATCAGATTCATTTTTAAACTCCGTTTTACAAACTACGTTTTATTTTCCTGACCGCATTGCTCCTGAAACTG
>CAJBIL010000500.1 GCA_903953145.1 uncultured beta proteobacterium | reverse complement strand
GATTCGCCAGCTCGACAGCCGCAACCCGCAAGTCGCCTCCCGCCTCGCCCGCTGTTTTGACCGCTGGAAGAAAATTGATCCGGAACGCCAGGCACACAGCCGCAAAGCGCTGGAAAGCCTGCGCGACCACCCTGGACTATCGCGTGGCGTACTCGAAATCGTGACGCGGGGACTGGCGTGAGGCGTGAGTGCGGTGAGCGATCCGGCTGAAAATAATTAACTGCCACCTGCCCGCTAACCCGCACCAGATGGTCATCTAGCTCATGCACTTGCCTGAGAGCCAATAAATACGGGCATCTCCAGAAATTAACACGCTAGAACGCCATTTGGTGCGCCTTGCGGGGCAGTTAGTGCGGGATTTATAATAGCCCGCTGCATTACTTCGCTTAACGACTATCAGGCGCAAATCATGGATTCACTGATCGACCCGCTCGCCGCACAACTGCCGCGCGAAACCCAGATTCAGGCGGCACGACTCGCGCAGGATGGTTTTGCCCACGCCTTCCGGCTGACGCTGGAAACGCCGGCCGCTGAACGCCAGCCGGCGATCAGCGCGGCCGTAAAAAAGCTCAACGACTGGATCATCGAGCGCAACCCACCCGGCGATGCCAACGACGACGCGCAGCCCGCCCTGCGCGCAGCGATGCTGCTGAGCGGGCTGGTTCAATGGGGACTGGCTTACACGCAGGTGTTCGGTGCGGCGGCGATGGCCGGGCTGAGCGAGCTGGTGGGCGGCCTGCGGGTGTCGGCGCCGGACGCGACGGAGATGATTCAGCGGATCAACGATGATCAGGCGGCCGCCCTGAGCTTCAAATCCGAGTTACGCAAGGCGATCCATCTGGCGTTGTGGCATTCGATGATCGAAGACGCACAGCAGGAAAGCGCGACAGCGACGCTGCAACAACTCGGCGGAATGATGCTGCGCCTCGTCGAGTCGATGCCGGATCTGGGCTGGATTATCGTCGCCCACACGCTGGCCGACATCCAGATTCGCTGCCTCGCGCATCAACTGGCCACCAGCGGGCTGGCGCAGGAGATGACGCAAGCGCTGTTCGGCGCGTTAAACCAGCAGCTACCCGCCGATCAGCGCGCGAAAATCATGGCTGGCGCAACACAAACAGTGATCGCCTGGCAGCAATCAACGCGCAACACCACCAGTCACTGAGCAGTCACGCAAATCGTGTAAATCATGCAAATCAAATTAATCGCGCTCAAACAGCGCGATGGATTCAACGTGCGAGGTGTTGGGGAACATATTGACCACCCCCGCACCACGGAAGTGATAACCCTTCTGATTGACCAGAATCGCCGCGTCGCGCGCCAGCGTTGACGGGCTGCACGAGACATAAACAATACGCCTGGGCGCATCGTCGCCAAACGCACTGACCAGTTCGCTGGCACCATCACGCGGCGGATCGATCAGCATCTTGTCGAAATGGCCGAGCGCCGCCAAAGTCTCCGGCGTCGCCTCAAAAAGATTGGCCACGCGGTACTCAACACGCCCCGCCAGACCATTGGCCGCCGCGTTCTCCGCTGCCCGCCGCACCAGATCCGCACTGCCTTCAATGCCAACCACGGAAGCCCCGGAACGGGCAATCGGCAAGGTGAAATTGCCCAGACCGCAGAACATGTCAGCAACCCGCTCGCCAGCCTGCGGCGCCAGCAAATTCATCGCACGGCGCACCAGAACACGATTGATCGCGAAATTAACCTGCGTAAACTCGGTCGGCGAGAAAAAATGTTCAACATCGTATTCCGGCAGGCAATACGATAAAGCAGGCGCATCCAGCGGATAGAAAAGCTGCGCCGTCGCCGGCCCTTTGGTTTGCAGGTAGAAAACCACGCGATGCTGATCGGCAAACGCTCGCAGCAACACCTCATCCGCCGGCTTGAGCGGCGCCATGATACGCAGGACAAGCACCGTCGTCTGATCGCCGACGGCGACTTCGATCTGTGGCAACTGATCGCGAATCGACAGCTGGACAACGAGGTGGCGTAGCGGTACCAGCAAAGCGGAAAGATGCGGCGGCAGGACTTCGCATTGCCGCATATCGGCGACATAGCCACTTTTCTTCTCGTGAAAGCCAACCAGCACGCCGCCTTTCTTGGCAACGTAGCGAACCGAAAGCCGCGCCCGGTGGCGATAACCCCACGGCACGCCATAAATCGCCGGGAAAAGCTGCTCCGGCTTGAGCCGTCCGAGGTGCCACAGATTATCTTCCAGCACGCGCTGCTTGGCGGCGACCTGCGCGGTGGCGTCAAAATGCTGCATGCTGCACCCGCCACAGACACCAAAATGCGGGCAACGCGGCGTGACACGATCACCGGAAACCTTGGTCACACGTAGTGTTTGCGCAACTTCGTAGCTCGGTTTCTTGCGGTAACTGCTGTACTCGACGCACTCGCCCGGCAAGGCGCCTTCAACGAAAATTGTTTTTCCGTCGAGCCGTGTGATGCCCCGGCCATCATGGTCGAGCGATTCGATGATTCCAGTCGGCATACAACATTCCCGCAAAAAAGTCGCGCCATTGTAATCTTCAGCGATTTTTTCTTCAGCCATTTTTTCGATTTTTTCGATGCGCATCAAGACAGGCTTGCACAGCAAGCAATGGCCTTGCTATCTTGAACGCTCTTTTGAACACGCTTTTGAACACTCACTCGCTGCGCGAAGATCATGCCTGCCAACCTGACTACCACCTGGGCCGAATACGACAGCGCCGTGCAAAACATCCTGGCGCTGAGTTCCCGCTCGCTCTGCATCTTCGACGAAAATCTCATCGCACTGAAACTCGAACGTGCCGACCGGCTTGCCCTGCTCCGCCAGTTTCTCAGCACCGACCCCGCCAATACCGTGCATATCGTCCTGCGCGACGCCGAACCGCTGCGCCGCCACTGCCCGCGCCTGATGCAATTACTCGCCGCCCACGCGCACAATCTCAGCATTATCGAATGCCCGCCTCATCTGGCAACACTGGGCGACTCGCTGATCATTGCCGACCAGCAGCACGCGGTAATCCGCTTTCACAATGATCATGCACGCGCCAAAGCCATCCTCAACGACCGCGAAGCCTGCGCGCCCTATCTACAACGCTACGATCAAATCCTCGAAGAAGGCGGCACGCCGGTCAGCGCGACAACGCTGGGCCTGTAGTCCTGCAAATCGAGGTCAATCAGCATGACTTTCAAATGACGCATTGCAGCAAAAAACTAGCTCACCCGCCAAAGAGGTGTTAATATTTCGGGTTGATCGACGTGCACGCCGGTCAAACCAAAATTATTTTGGCTCGTTGTAACCATTCTTTATCGATAAGGGATTCTCAAATGAAAAACTCGCTACTCGTTGCTGCTCTGATCGCTCTTGCTGTTTCCGCTTGTGGTAAAAAAGAAGCCCCTGCTGCTCCTGCTGCCCCGGCCGCTGCTGCTGCTCCGGCTGCTGCCCCGGCTCCTGAGGCTGCCAAGCCTGCTGAAGCTGCTCCGGCTCCGGCCGCTGCTCCTGCTGCTGCCCCGGCTCCTGAGGCTGCCAAGCCTGCTGAAGCCGCTCCGGCTGCTCCGGCTGCTGCCCCGGCCAAGTAATACAGCATTACCAGGTTCAGAGAAGCATAAAAAAGCCGGCGTAACAGCCGGCTTTTTTTCGTCTCGTACTTTTCAGATCATTTACAGCAAACTGACTGATTACTGGATTTCAAGCCAGTCAAAACCGGATTCCTGAGAAGCCACCACAATCGACTCAGCAGCACAGTCAAACGCCGAAACAAGCGCGCTCACCGCGATTTCGGGGCGATTGTTCTGTAAGCTCAGATGCGCGGCAACCAGATGCTGCAACCTGCGGGTATCGATTTGCTGTAACAGCGAGGCGGCGGCCTCGTTGTCGAGATGCCCAAGACGCCCCGAGATTCGCCGCTTCAGGCTTGCCGGATAGTCCGACGCAGCCAGCATCTCCGCATCATGATTACACTCAAGGACCAGCGCATCGCAACACTGGAGAACTTCGATAATGTGCGGCGTGATCGCCCCGGTATCGGTCAATACACCTAGACGATGCAGACCGCTGGAAAATGCATACTGAACCGGCTCACGCGCGTCATGCGGGACAGGGAAAGGCTGAATTTCCAGATCATCAATGACAAAAGCCGTGTGACTATCAATCAGACGACACTCGGGCAGCGCTGTCTTGCCACGCGGAGCAGCCGCGTAAGTCCCATGCGTGAGGAAAACGGGGAGTCCGTAACAACGGGCAAACTTGAAAACACCGGCGATGTGGTCGCTGTGTTCATGGGTAACGAGGACAGCGGCGAGTTGCTCGGGCGCTAGACCCAGATGCGCCAGCTTTTCTTTCACCCGCTTCGTTGCAAAGCCGCAATCAAGCATAACCCGGGTGTCGCCGGATTCGACAACCAGGGCATTGCCCTGGCTGCCGCTACCAAGCGACGCAAAACGCATCACTTTTCATCACTTCAACTGTTCGTAGAGCAGCCCGAGGATTTTCTTGGAGGTATCCGACTGGTCGGCACCGCCCTCGCGGGACAAGACCTGCACCGTTGATGCATTCCCTTCATCCTTGACGAAGATACGATACTGAATCTGCGGATTGGTACCCGAGCCCGGTTTCCAGAATGCCAGCTTCGAGAGAATCCCGTCGTCTTTCTTCTGGCCATCGGTTTCCGGATCGACATAGCGAACAAAGTACAAACCCTTGGAACGGTCGCGATCTTCAACCGTGAAGCCAACACGATCCAGCGCAAGGCCGACACGACGCCATGCACGATCAAATTTCTCCTGTAATTCAAGATTGCCCGTGCCATCAGCCCCACGCGACAACTTGGCTTTCTCGACAGTTTTATCCTGATTTGCCACAGCAGCGGCAGCACGCTTCTCATCAGTACCAAAGCGCACCATCAAGCGACGCAGCATCTCGGCTTCCAGATCAGGATCAGCCGGCCGCGGCTGCCAGCGGGTTTGATCCTTGCCTTCCGAAATGTAAGTTTCGTACATGCCACGATGACTGATAAAAATATCCGTCGTGCCGGCTTCCGAGCCCGGCTCCAGACGCGTACGGAATTTGTCGCGCTCTGCCGTCGAATAGAGTGAATCAAGCACTTTGCCCAATAAGTTGCGGAGCATGTCCTGACCAATTTTGGCGCGGTTCTCCGCCCAGTCTGTTTCCATCACCCCGGCTTCAGGCAGTTCCGTCTTGATGATGAAACCGGTTTCCTGCCAGAAATCCTTAACGACGCCCCAAACCTTATCCGGCGAACCGGCAACCACCAGCCAGCGCTGATTGCCCGAGCGCTCCATGCGCGTTTTATCAACCTGCGGCAGAACTTCGCTTTGTTGCTGCGCCGCGCCTTGCGGTGAGCGCTCGGCGCTGTAAGCCGAGTAGGATGCACTGCCCTTGCCCGAGGTATCCGGCACCGAGAAACGATCATCACGCGAGGGCGACGTCAGATCCGGCGGGATTTCAAGCGGCGCGGCCTTACCCGCCGATTTGTAATCAATCTTTTTGGTTTCCATCAGCGATCCGCCACAAGCAGTCAGCGAAACGACGATCAAAACAGACAGCAAACGCGATACAACAGAGTTCATGAAATATCCTGGGGTTAAGCGAGCAAACCAGCCTGGCGCATGGCGGTGCGAACCCGCTCATGACAATCCGGCGATAGCTGTGTCAGCGGCAGGCGCATGCCTTCGCCGATCAAATTGAGTTGCTGGCATGCCCACTTGACGGGAATCGGGTTGGCTTCGCAGAACAAATGACGATGCAAGGCAAGCAAACGCGCGTTGATGGCACGCGCAACAGGCAGGTCGCCTGACAATGCGGCAGCGCACATCTCATGCATCAGACGAGGCGCCACGTTGGCCACCACGGAAATATCGCCTTTGGCACCAAGCAGAATAAGCGCACATGCACTGGCATCATCGCCGCTATAAACGGCAAAGCCTTCCGGGGCACGCAGGATGAGATCAGTACCGCGCTCAATGTTGCCAGTGGCGTCCTTGATACCCACAATATTAGGAATCGCCGAAAGGCGAATCGCCGTATCGTTACTCATGTCGGCCACGGTACGGCCAGGCACGTTGTAAAGAATGACCGGAATATCGACGGCTTCGGCAATTGCCTTGAAGTGCCGGTAAAGACCTTCCTGCGTCGGCTTGTTGTAATACGGAACAACCGACAGAGCGGCGTCAGCGCCGGCTTTCTTGGCAAAGTGAGTCAATTCGATCGCTTCTGCCGTTGAATTTGCACCCGTCCCGGCAATTACCGGAATACGGCCAGCCGCCTGATCCACCGTGACACGGATCAGTTCCTGGTGCTCTTCAACCGTCACCGTCGGTGACTCGCCCGTTGTGCCGACAATGACGATTCCGTCAGTACCCTCTTGCACATGAAAGTCGACCAGACGGCGCAAACCAGCCAGATCGAGACTTCCGTCGTCGTGCATTGGCGTAACTATCGCAACAATCGATCCAGTAATCATATTTATAAGTGTGTGCTAGTAAATTAACCGCGAGATTTTAACCGAAGGCATCTCTACTGCCTATGAAAACCGCCGCCCGGCTGAAAGCAGAAATCGATCAGAGGTCGGCCAGCACCCGGATGTGGGCGGCAACGCTGCGTGCCAATGCCGACAGCGAATAGCCGCCCTCAAGCATCGAAACAATCCGCCCCTGCGCAAACTCGTTGGCTACCTGCTTAAGCTGTTCAGTCACCCAGGCGTAGTCCTTCTCAAGCAGCTTCATGCTACCCATATCATCTTCGTAGTGCGCATCAAAGCCTGCGGAAATCAGGATCATTTCCGGCTTGAACTGACGCAGGCGGGGTAGCCAGACGTCGTTGACCACCATGCGGAACTCTTCGCCATCGGCACCGGCCGCCATGGGAACATTGAGCATGTTGGATGCGGGATTATCAGCACCACTGTAAGGATAAAACGGGTGCTGGAAAATACTCGCCATCAAGACCTGCTCGTTGCCCTTGAAGCAATCTTCCGTACCGTTCCCGTGATGAACGTCAAAATCGATAACGGCAACACGCGATAAATTATGGGCACTCAAGGCATGCGAAGCAGCGACAGCGATGTTGTTGAAGAAACAAAAGCCCATCGGATTGGCGCGCTCGCAGTGATGTCCGGGCGGGCGAATCGCACAAAAGGCATTTTGAACGTCACCGGCCATCACCAGATCAACCGCCAGCACACCCGCACCCGCCGAGCGCAATGCAGCTTTCCAAGTGTGCGGATTCATTACCGTATCCGGGTCAAGGTGAACCATGCCCAACTCTGGCGAACTGCGCTTCATGCGCTCAAGATGCGCAGCCGGGTGAACGCGCATCAACTGTTCGAAGGTGGCAAGCGGCGCATCGTGATAAACAAAATAGGGATCGAGACCTTGCGCGATCATGTGATCACTGATTGCGCTCAGGCGCAGAGGACTCTCCGGATGAAACGATCCCATATCGTGCAAATGACAATCGCGATGGGTGATGAATGCTGTGCTGGTCACTCGTGCCTCTCTATCGTGCTGGGAATGAGTTGTCACGCTAAAATCAGCGTGGATTACAGTTTACCTGCGACTTACCTGCTTATACTTGATTATCATCCTATTCGCACCTTTACGACAAGCCATGGCAACTTCCATCAATAACTCATCACTGATCGACGACGTTCTTGCAGCCGCCAATAAAATAATTCTCGGCAAGGATGTGCAGATTCGGCTCGCCTTGTCGTGCCTTCTGGCACGGGGTCATTTACTGATCGAGGATCTGCCCGGCGTCGGCAAAACAACGCTGGCGCAGACACTCGCGCGCCTGCTCGGCCTTCAGTTCTCCCGCATCCAATTTACCAGCGACATGCTACCCGCCGACATTATCGGCGTTTCAATTTTTGACCGCGACAAAACCGAATTCAGGTTTCTCCCCGGGCCGATATTTTCGCAAGTCGTGCTGGCCGATGAAATCAATCGGGCAACGCCGAAAACACAAAGTGCTTTACTGGAGGCAATGGAAGAACGCCAGGTAACAAGTGAGGGTGAAACACGCCCGCTACCTGCGCCGTTTTTTGTGATTGCCACACAAAATCCATCGCATCAGATCGGCACCTTTCCGCTGCCCGAATCACAACTCGATCGTTTTCTACTTCGCCTCGAGCTTGGCTACCCTGACCGTAACGCAGAACGCACGCTACTCGAAGGCGGCGGACGACGCGATCATTTGCCAACCCTGGCCAGTTGCCTCACCCCGCAACAACTCGTGCCCTTGCAACAACAGGCGGCTGCAGTACATGTGTCGCCCGCATTGCTCGACTACGTCCAGTTGCTGATCGAAGCAACGCGCAATAGTCCGGACTTTATTCACGGGCTGAGCCCGCGTGCTGCGCTCTCGTTGCTGGCGGTATCCCGTGCATGGGCATTTGTTGCAGGACGAAAAATGGTGTTGCCGGAAGACGTGCAGGCGGTTCTGCCCAGCGTCGCCTGCCACCGTCTGCATTTGGTTCGTGGCGGCAATCACGCCCGAATTGAAGACATCACTTCGCTGATTCGCGCTATTCCAATCCCCTGATGCGCCTCCTGAAACGGCTCTGGCAGCGGCTATTCCGGATTGGTCGCGATGAGCAACTGCCGATTATTCTGACGCAGCGACGGATTTTCATCATCCCGACCCGCGCCGGCTTGCTGTTCGTTGTAGTGCTGACCGTTATGCTCATTGGGGCAATCAACTACAACCTGAGTCTCGGCCATGCACTTGTTTTTCTGCTGGTCGGGCTGGGCTTCGTTGCGATGGTGCATACGTTTCGCAATCTCGTTGCGCTTGAGTTAACCCCCAGGCATCCCGAGCCAGTATTTGCCGGAGATATCGCACGCTTTCCACTAACGTTGAAAAACAACCGGAATCAGGCACGATGCGCACTCAATCTGGCTTTTGGAAAACAACCGGGCATCAGCGTCAGCATCCCGGCCGATGGCCTGATAACGGCTAACGTGCCTTATCTGGCAACCCGTCGCGGTCGCCTTGACCCCGGCTACATCACCCTATCAACTCAATATCCTCTCGGCCTCTTTCATGCCTGGAGTTACCCGTATCCCGGTCTGTCATGCCTGGTTTATCCGCGTCCAATCGACACACCACTTCCTCCGGAGTCGCCAATAGCCCACACCGGGCATCGACAAGGCAATGCCGGGCAAGAAGATTTCACGGGATTGCGTGTACGTCAGCCCAGCGACCCGACTCGACACATCGCGTGGAAAGCCGTTGCCCGGGACTATTCCGAGCGTCCATTGCTGATCAAGCAATTCGCCGGTGGTGCGGCGGAAGAACTTTGGCTTGACTGGTCGCAGACGCCAGCCGGGGACGATATTGAAATACGTCTTTCAATACTCGCCGGCTGGATACTCGTCGCTGAAGAACGACAAATACGCTTTGGACTGCGCTTGCCCGGCTACGAACAACTCCCGAATCAAGGCCCCGCACACCGCGATGTCTGCCTGCAAGCGCTCGCACTGTATGGTCAAACTGAAGACTAAGCCGGCAGCCCAACAGGGCACGCCAGCAGCGCCGCTTGAGCACGCAGCAGTGCCGTGGTTACTGATTGCGGCACTGGCCACTGCCGGCCCCCACGTTGATCATCTACCGCCCTGGATTTCTCTGCTGGTCGGCAGCGTATTGATATGGCGAACATGGCTTTGGGTTAAACGCCGGCCGTTACCTGAACACTGGCCGCTGGCGATGTTCGTTGCTGGCGGCGTTGCCGGCATCGGCTGGCAATTTCAAACGCTGTTCGGCAGAGACGCGGGGGTCGCCATGCTGGTTCTTTTCATGGCCCTTAAACCGATGGAAATGAGAACAAGGCGTGATGCACTGGTCGTGGTCATGCTCGGGTTTTTTCTGCTCCTCACCCATTATTTTTACTCACAGAGTATCCCCACCGGACTCTGGCTACTGGCAACGACGACCCTGCTCACCGCAACGCTGATTCGCTTGCAGGGCGGTGCCCAGCCGGTGAAGAAAATTGCGCGCTATGCGTTACTTTTACTGGCGCAAGCACTGCCCTTCATGTTGATTCTCTACCTGCTTTTCCCCCGTATTTCCGGCCCGCTCTGGGGCCTGCCACAAGACGCACACTCTGGCATGAGCGGCCTTTCGGACAAAATGGCACCGGGCTCGCTCAGCAACCTGATTCAGTCGGGTGCCATTGCTTTCAGGGCAAAATTTGCAGGGGACATCCCGGACAAAATTCATCTCTACTGGCGCGGCCCTGTACTGACCGAATACGACGGGCGTACCTGGTGGGCAGGCGTGCCACCGACCAGCAAAAATGTCACACAACACCAGATCGAACCCGCAGGAAAGTCTTACGCATATGTGAATACGCTCGAAGCACATAACCAGCGCTGGCTGCTGGCACTGGACTTACCGACCACCCGTCCAGCCGACAGCGAGATGGCACCCACACTGGAAACCCTGGCCAGAGAACCCGTGCGTCTGCGTGAGCGCTTTGCCTTTACCTCAACCGTCGGGTTCCGGGTCAATCGGATTGAGTCTTCTGCACTGCTTCAGCAGTCATTACGTCTGCCGCAGGATGGCAATCCACGCGCTCATGCACTGGCAGCGGAATGGAAATCCAGGCTCGGTTCGGCAGAAAAAATCCGCGACGCCGCGCTGGCGATGTTCAGCAGTGAGGCATTTTTCTACACGTTACGCCCGCCATT
>CAJBIL010000499.1 GCA_903953145.1 uncultured beta proteobacterium | reverse complement strand
GAACAGATATGTTTCTTCGCCCGCGTTCATGTGCCGATGGTCACCTTTGCCTTGCTCGTTGTCGTACCGCACCCGGCACTCGCCATGACTGCCGTAATACAGCCGATACTTGTAATTGTGCTGGCATGGGGCAAGCGGGGCGTCCAGCTGCCAGATGATGATTTCGACAATTGAACCGTCGTCGCGGATTTCTTTAGCTCGGGCAACGGGCAGTGCTTTCATGTATTGCATTGTAGCAATGTATTGCTCTTATGCAATAACGGGTTCGTGATCAGGCAGAAGGTTTTGCCCGGTGCTGATCCGGCGATCTATAGATCGATGACCGGAGCGCCTTTATCCACGCCACTCTTCAGCCATTGCTGTTGTTAGATCGTTTATCCATGCGCCTTTCAGCCCATCGCCTTAATCTGCTGAGTCAACTCGCCGGCGAGTAGTTGCGTGCTGGCGCAACGAATTACGCGTCAGCTGCGCTGGCTGGCGCCAAAGGCCCGCTTGCCAGCGCTTTTGGTAGGGCGAAAACGACGTTTTCTTCAATGCCGTGCCATTCTTCCACGGATTGCGCGCCTGCTGCCTTGAGCGCATCGATGACTTCATGAACCAGTATTTCGGGCGCGGAGGCGCCGGCAGTGACGCCGATCCGGCTTTTGCCGATTACCCACTCCGGGAGAACTTCGGCTGCCCGGTCGACCATGTAGGCGTCGATGCCGCGCAGGCGGGCTACTTCGCGCAGACGATTGGAATTGGAACTGTTTGGGGAGCCGACAACGACGATCACATCGCAGGCGTCGGCAAGTTGCTTAACGGCATCCTGGCGGTTCTGCGTGGCATAGCAAATGTCATCTTTTTTGGGCCCGGTGATGGCCGGAAAGCGTTGCCGAAGGGCGGAGACAATGGCTTCGGCGTCGTCAACGGAGAGCGTTGTCTGCGTGACGTAGGAGAGCTTGGCCGGGTCAGTCACTCTCAGCAGGCCAACATCTGCGACGGATTCGACAAGCAGCATGCCACCATTGCTCTGTCCCATCGTACCTTCGACTTCGGGGTGACCTTTATGGCCGATCATGACGATTTCCCGGTCGTCCAGGCGCATTTTTGCAACCTCAACGTGTACTTTTGTCACCAGAGGGCAGGTTGCGTCAAATACTTTCAGTCCGCGCGCCTCTGCTTCTTCACGGACAGCTTGCGAAACGCCGTGAGCGCTGAAAATTACCGTATTACCGGAGGGCACTTCCGAAAGTTCTTCAATAAAAACGGCACCTTTGGCGCGCAGGTCATCACAAACGAATTTGTTGTGTACAACCTCATGCCGGACGTAAATCGGGGCGCCGAATTTTTCGAGCGCACGCTCGACGATGGCGATGGCGCGCTCGACGCCTGCACAGAAACCGCGAGGGTTGGCGAGGATAATCTGCATGGGTTTCTTGGTTTCCCTACATGATGCCGATGATTTGGACTTCAAAGCGGATCGGTTTGCCGGCCAGCGGGTGGTTGAAGTCGAAGAGTGCGGTGGTGTCGGTGAGTTCGCGCAGGTAGCCGGCAATGCCCGCACCGCCGCCTTCCATGCCGGGGATGGTACCCTCTGGTGCTGCAAACTCGATCAGTGAGTTTTCCTTGAGTTCAAGCTCTGGTGGCAGTGCGCTGCGCGATATGCGTTCAACCAGTCGTGGATTGTGCTCGCCAAAAGCGTCTTCCGCTTCGATCTGGAAAACGTGGCGTTCAGCGGTTGATAGCCCAAGCAGGCAATGTTCGAGGGTGGCGACCAATTGCCCGCCGCCCATTTGCAGCGTGGCCGGCGACATGTCGAAGGTGTTGAGATATTCGTTGCCTTCGAGGTCTGCCAGGCTGTAATGCAGGGTCAGGTAGCTGTCGGGCTGGACGGTGGTTT
>CAJBIL010000498.1 GCA_903953145.1 uncultured beta proteobacterium | reverse complement strand
TGGTCAGCTCGGCATGCGCGGGTGATTGCAGCAGCAACAGGGCGCCACAAACAATCAGGCTCAGGTGGCGCAGTTTGTGCAAAGGACTAAACATGTAGGCGGGGAGGTTCGTAAATAATCCGCGATTATATCGTCTGAACACGCGAAGGGATTGTAACGAAACGTAATTTTACCCGGAGCGACAGCCGGAAATTACTCGTCAAACGGCTTGTAGGGGATCTTGAGCGAGCGCTCGAAGAGTTCGGGCTGATCGGGTTTGGGTAGCGGCGATGACTTAAGAATGGCGCGCTCGATCGCTGCGTCGAGCATCGGATTGCCGCTCGACTTGCGCACCTTGACGCCAAGCACTTCACCCGACGGAAGCTGGGTTACCTCGAATTCCGCCAGCGGATTACCTTGAATGCCCTGTGGCAGCACGATATTGCCGCGAATTTTGCCGCGCACCTTGGAAGCGTAGTCAGCCAGACCTCGATTACGCGCAGCAGAGGCCTGCTCGGCCTTGAGCTGGTCGAGCTGACTGGCCTCACTCGCCGCACGGGCGCGCTGGTCCTGAACCACTTTTTGCTGCTTTAATTGCTTGTCCTCAGCCGCCAGCTCTTTTTTCCAGTCCGGCTCCTCGCGCTTCGGTTCTTCCTTCTTTGGCTCGGGCTTTTTAGGCTCTTCCTTTTTTGGCGGCTCTTTCGGCTTCTTTTCTTCCTTGACCACAATATCCGGCTTGGCCAGCGGCTTCACCTCAGGTTTTGGAACAGGCTTGGGTTCTGGCTTTGGCTCCGGTTTAGGTTCGGGCTTCGGCACTGGTTTTACAACCGGCGTCGGGTTGGGTGCCGGCGCCGCGCGCCAGACTTCAACTTCAACCGATGATGAGGGCGCCTGACTCTTCCATTGCACACCGAGGAACAACGCGCCGATCAGGAGCAGATGCACCGTCGCGGCGAGTGCCAGCGACTTCCATTTGGCGGGTTCAGGCTGGGGAAGCGGAATCACGGGCGGTCAGCGCTCATTTGCTGCTCATTTAGCATTTATTTGCCGCTGACTTGCACGTTCAGCGCAACACGCTTGACCTGCTGGCGCTGCAACTCGTCCATGATTTCCAGCACGGCTTCGTACTTGACGTTCTTGTCGCCGGAGATCAGCACCGGCTGATCCGGGTTACGCGCCTGCGCGTCGAGAATAGCGGCCGACAGTTCCTTGCGGCTGACATCACGTTCCGCGCCATTCTTTGACAGATCGCGCAGTGCCAGCGTGCGGTCGGGGCGAATCATCACCTCCAGCGGTTTTTCAGCCTGCTGCGCGGCTTTGCCGACTGAGGGCAGATCAATGTTGGCCGTGGTCATCATCGGCGCGGTGACCATGAAGATGACGAGCAGCACAAGCATGACGTCGATATAGGGAACGACATTGATTTCGTTTTTAAGACGGCGGGGACGCATAACCGGTGATCCCTTTTATCTCATCTGCCGTTGCAGAATGTTTTGGAACTCTTCCATGAACGATTCAAAGCGCGACGACAAACGATCAATTTCATGGGCAAAACGGTTATAGGCAACCACCGCCGGAATCGCCGCAAAGAGGCCAATCGCCGTCGCCACCAGCGCCTCGGCGATGCCCGGCGCAACCGCTGAGAGCGTGGCCTGGCCGACGTTAGACAAGCCACGGAAGGAATGCATGATGCCCCACACGGTGCCGAACAAACCGACATAGGGGCTGACCGAGCCGACCGAGGCGAGGAAGGCCAGATGCGAGTCGATGCTGTCCATTTCGCGCTGGTAGGTGGCGCGCATGGCGCGGCGCGAGCCGTCGATCACGTCTTTGGCATCGAGGTTTTTCTGGCTGCGCAGCTTGGTAAATTC
>CAJBIL010000497.1 GCA_903953145.1 uncultured beta proteobacterium | reverse complement strand
TTTGCCGGCCGGCAGATGGGCTGCCGGCCTACTGCCCATCCCGCTTAAGCGACGGCTGCATTGAAACCCCGGGTCTGCGGCATCCAGCGACGGCTGCGCAAGGTGGGTGCATGAGAGACTTCGTACAGATCAATTTCCCACAGCTTCATCGCCTGCGATACCAGTACAGCCTCGCCACCGGCCAGACGGCCATCGGCATTGACCACATCGAGCATCGCGCGCAACAGTTTCTTCTGAAGTTGCGGATTGCGGATATCAGCAAGCAACAACGTCACTGCCTCCTGATCCAACTCCAGTTGGCCGGACGACGTGCGGTGCGCATAGAGCAGCATGTCTTCACAGAACTCGTGCACCACCTTGTCAAAACGCTCCTGATCAAGCCCCAGACGATTCACGATGTCGTGATGCTCCATGGATTCGAGTTCGCTCAGGTCAATGGCACCGTCGGCCAGCAACGCCAGCGCAATGATGCGGCCTGTTGCTTCGGGGCTGTCTGAGGGGTAGTGGCGCATGGTAAATCTCCTTACGTAATGATTTCGAGTGGTTTTCTGTTGGATCCCCGTCGCTTTCCGGCGGGCACAACCCCACTATGGCTGCCCGAAAGCATTAAATCCAATTAAAGAAATTGAAGTAAGTCATATTGTTTAACTTATAGGTCACCCGGCACCGATTGCCGCACGACAGGCCAGCGCGATGTCGCGCACCTTGTCCGGATCCTCGCCGAGCACGGTGAAATGCCCCATCTTGCGGCCGGGGCGGGCGTGCTGCTTGCCGTAGAGGTGGAGTTGCAGGCTGGGGACGCCGAGAAGCTTTTGCCAATCCGGCTCGCGCGGCTGATCGCCGCCGTCGGCGAACCAGAGATCACCGAGCAGATTGACCATGACTGCGGCGCAATGCGCGCTCACGTCACCAAGCGGCAAGCCGCAAAGCGCCCGCACCTGCTGCGCGAACTGGCTGGTTACGCAGGCATCGAGCGTGTAATGCCCGGAGTTATGCGGCCGGGGCGCGACTTCATTGACCAGCAGCCGGCCATTCACCACAAAAAACTCGACGCACAGCGTGCCGACATAGCCCATGCCTTCGGCGATGCACCCGGCGATTTCCTTTGCCTGAGCGGCAAGCGCGCTGGACGCGTGCCGTGCCGGCACCACGCTGTAATCCAGAATCCCGTTGCGATGCTGGTTCTCGGCGAGGGGGAAGCCGGTGATCTCGCCCTGTTCAGTGCGCGTCAGCACCTGCGACACTTCAACATCGAGGCGCATCTGCTGCTCAAGCACGCATTTTTCCTGCTGCAACTGCCTAAAAGCATCCAAAGCCGCCTGCCGGTCGGCAACGCGCAGTTGCCCTTTACCGTCGTAACCGAAGCGCGCCACCTTCAAAATCGCCGGAAACAGCGTCGCATCGGCTTGTTGAATATCCGCCTCGCTACGAATCAAGACATAAGGCACATGCGGAAAGCCGTGCGCCTTAAGGAAGCTTTTCTCCGCGCTGCGATCCTGACTGATAGCGAGTGCACCTGCCCCAGGCCGCACGGGGATTGAATCCGAGATAAATGCG
>CAJBIL010000496.1 GCA_903953145.1 uncultured beta proteobacterium | reverse complement strand
CGTCTTTGAGCAGGTTGATGATGTCCTGCGCCGAGTCGTCGCAAAAGAGCTGGCCATGTTCGCGCTCGTGGTAGGGAATGCCGCGTTTTTCGAGCAGGGCGATGAAGTCGTGTTGCGAAAAACGAGCCAGCGCTGAACGGCAAAAATGCGGGTTCTGCGAGAGGAAGTTTTCGGCGCTGACGTTGCGGTTGGTGAAGTTGCACCGACCGCCGCCCGAGATGCGGATGCGCTCGCCGATTTTCTCGGCAAGGTCGATCAGCAGCACGCGCCGGCCACGCCGGCCGGCCTGCGCGGCGCACATCATGCCGGCCGCACCGGCGCCGATGATGATGACGTCAAAATTCACGAGTATTCCTTTTGGGGGTTTGCCGAAACCCAGCCGAGGCCGCCCAGCACGGAGACAAAATCATCTGCCAGCGGCGCTGAGAGGCACAGTGGCAAGCCGCTCACCGGGTGTGTCAGGCGCATCTCAAGGCAGGCCAGCAGCATGCGCCGGCAGCCGAATAGTTCCTGAAAAAGCCGGTTATGGCGACCCTTGCCGTAGGTCGCGTCGCCAATGATCGGGTGCGCGAGATGCTTGAGATGGCGGCGTAGCTGATGCCGGCGCCCGGTGTGTGGTTTGAGTTCGAGCAGCGCGTAGCGGCTGGTCGGGTAGATGTCGACCTGATACGGCAACTCGGTCACGGCGAGGCGCCGGTAGTGGGTGAGTGCAGCTTGCGCCTCGGCGCTGGCATTGGCCGCGCGGAACTCGTAGTCGTCGTATTGCCGCGTTAATGCATGATCAATACTGCCGGCTTCGGGCGGATGGCCACGCACCACGGCGAGGTAGGTTTTGTCGACCTGCTGCGCCTCAAACTGCCCACTGAGCAGTTTGCCGATTTCCTTGTCGAGCGCAAAGAGCAGCACGCCCGAGGTGCCACGGTCGAGCCGATGCACCGGATAAACATATTGCCCGATCTGGTCGCGCAGCAGTTGCACGGCAAAACGTGTTTCGTTGCGATCAAGCACCGTGCGGTGCACCAGCAGGCCGGCGGGCTTGTGGATGGCGATCAGATGTTCGTCGCGGTAGATGACTTCAAGTGCCTCGCTCAAGGCGCTGCGCTCTTGGCTGGCTGGTTGGCGCCTGTGTCACCATCAACGTAATACCAGCGACCTTCTTCGAGCAGGAAGCGGCTGGTTTCATGCAGCCGGTGCGCCCGGCCGGCGATTTTGTAACGGGCGATAAATTCGACAATCGCGCTGTCAGCGCCCGTTGTTTCATGGCGCTTAACCGCCAGCCCCAGCCATTGCGTTTTTTCTTCTGCCGCCAGATCAAGCTGCGCGGGGCGGGTGCTGGCGTGCCAGGTGGCCAGCAGGTAAGGCTCAAGCAGCAGAACGTAGGCGCTGTAGCGCGAGCGCATCAGCGCTTCGGCCGTTGGGGCGGCGGTGCCGGTGTGCAGCGGGGCGCAGCAGTGGGGGTAGGGCTGCTGGCTGCCGCAGGGGCAGGGCGCTGACTCTGTATTGGGGGGATGCTTCTTCATTGAGCAATAAACAACGCGTACACGATGCCTGTCATTGGCTAACGATTCGTTCTACCCAATAATCGGGACGACGATGCTGGTGCGAAACCGCCATGACCCAAACCTCTTCATCGCGTAATACATAACGCAAGGCATAGGGGAAACGATTCATGACGTAACGCCGAACATCTTCCCTCTCAATGGGAAACAGCTGTGGTGACCGCGCAATCCGCAGCGTTGCTTCGCGCACGTCATTCCTGAACCTTGCTCCCAAGCCCGCTTGTTGTTGCTCATACCAATCGCAGGCATCAATCAATTCACTATTGGCAATTTCAGAAAAGCGAATCCGCATTATTTGTTGCCAAAAACTTCTTCAAATGACAGCGTTTTCATGCGTCCTTCGTCACAGGCTTTTGCTCTTTGCAATGCTTCCTCTGCCCAGACCCGGTCAATCTCAGCGTCAGATTTATCCAGGCTTTGCATGATCTTTTCCACTACATCGTAGCGTTCTGCCGCATTCAGCTGCAAAGCCATGTCAATAATTTCGTGCTTACCCATACCGACCTCCTTCCGATCAATTGCTGTGCACCGCTGCCACCCTAAAACCGTTCGCCCTCACGCAAATAACGCCATTGCCCGGCCGGCAACTTGCCGAGCGAGACGCTGCCGATGCGGATGCGTTTGATGCTGGTAACCGTTAAACCGACCAGCTCGCACATGCGTTGAATTTGCCGTTTTTTGCTTTCGTGCAAAACGAAGCGTAGTTGCTGCTCGTTCTGCCACGATACCTGTGCCTTCTTGAGCTTGACGTCGTCGAGCGACAGGCCGTGGTTAAGCTGTTTCATGCCCTCGGGGGTGAGCTCGCCTTCAACGCGCACCATGTATTCTTTTTCCAGTCGCGTATCGTCGCCGGTGATGCGCCGCGCAACGCTGCCTTCCTGGGTGAAGACCAGCATGCCGGTCGATTCGGGGTCGAGCTTGCCGGCCAGTGCCAGGCCGCGCAGATGCGTCGCTTTGAAGTTCTGCCGGGTTTCATCTTCTGCCCAGCGATTTTCAGGGCGAATCAGCTGCAATGCGGCTTCACCGCTGCCATCCGCTTTGCCCGAGGCCATGTCGAGCGGTTTGTTGAGCAGGATGGTGACGCATTCGGTTTGATGTTTGCCCGCTTCTTCCTTGATCTCAATCTTGGCATTGGGATGCACCCGCGTGCCGAGCGTTGTCACAACAACGCCATCAACGCGCACCCAGCCGTTCTCGATCCATTCATCCGCTTCGCGCCGTGAGCACTGGCACATTTCGCTGATCTGCTTGGCGAGGCGCGGTGGCTCGTTTTGCGACCGGCGTGGTGTGCGGCTTTCGTTCGATTCGGGCGGTGTATCGCGGCGTGCCTGAAGGTGTGGTGGAATCGGTTTGAGTGGTGCAGGATTTGGTGCGGGATTTGGCGCAGGCTGTGGCCGCGGTTGCTGAGCATCACGCGCTTCATCACGCGCGCCATCGTAACGGGCAGGGGGCAGCGCGCGGGCGCCGGTGCTGCGGGCAATGCCGCGCTTGGGATAGGTTTTGGGCGGCATTGGCGTGCGCACCTCACGCGGCTGGCGGGCTTCCTCCGCTTTTGCCGGCTCGGCCGGGCGAGCGGGTACTCGGGGCGCAGGCGCATCATCCTTGAAGCGCGGCGTCGCACGCGGTCGTTGATTCGTTTTGTACGGCTTCTCTACGGCAGCGGCCAGGCGCTCTGCTTTGGCGGCATTGCTGCTGGCGCGTTGTGTAGCAGTTTGCTTGGGGGCCGTAAAACCGGCACGTACCGGCTTGCGTGAAAACGGCCGGGTGTCAGCATCGGCATCAAGCGCAGGTTTGGAAGGTACTTTGAGCGTGGGGCGGGACATGGCAGCTTCTTTCTTGTTCGAAGGCGCATAGTTTACGTCAGAAGCGAAGGAAAATAGGGTCAGGTCTTGCATTAACGCATTTTTACTTGATTCAGACCCGCCCACTTCTTACAATTCTGCTCACCGTCGAGTAATGCACGCCAAAATGGGTGGCGATTTGCGGTTGGGTATAGTTCCCCGAGGCAAACGCGGCACGAATTGCGCTATCACGATCAGGATATTGCGCTTGATAATCGGCGAGCGGCAAAGCCAACGGGCGACGCTGTAAGCGTGGAATTTCCTTGTTATCTAGTTGATCTGACAGTCCTGCTTGCATATTCCTGATGAACTGCTCGCTGCCTAAATAAATCTGACCGGACAACTCGCCCCAAACGCTCGGTAACCCGATACCCGCACGCACAAAATCTTCATAGGCCTTGCGCGCCCGCTGAAAATCACTGGAAAACTGCTGCAACAACCAGCTCGATTCAAACCACTCAGGTGCCGGCGCTTGCCCCATCATTACCGCCCATGAACTCCAAGCCCATTCGCCGGGTAACGACACCATGCCCGCTCTGACGGGGTTGAGCACCACATACCGAGCCAGTTCGAGCAGGTAAGCGTCTCGCTCAACGATTACCGCTTTGTATCGACCCTGAAATACATGACCAACGCGCTGATGCTCGCGATTGATGTATTGCGTATAGACACCGTTCAACTGCCGCATCCCCTGCGCCAAATTGGGTTCGGGCGTCTCGACGACCAGATGGTAGTGGTTGCTCATCTGGCACCAGGCATGGGCGCGCCAGTTAAATTGCTTACAGACCTCGCCGAGAAGTTCAAGCCACTTCAGGCGGTCTTCATCACAGAAATAAATAGCCTCCCGCCGATCCCCACGGGATGTTACGTGATACAAACCGCCTGCCAGTTCAATGCGTAATGGGCGTGTCATGGGTAGATTTTAATTCTTGATTTGCGTTATTGCGAGACTTGACTCTGTGATCGATTCCACAGGGAGCATTTCAGACAACAGGGTTTCCGGGGCGATGTCCTGTTCGTTAGGCCAAGTTACCGCCCCAAACAGAATGCCCACCCGATTGAAATAATGTATGTCCCGAAGTTCGCGAAAAACGCCGTGGTCGAGATAGGGTTTCAAGTCAAAAATACCCTTACGCCCATTCTCGATTTCGACATAAATGCGGAAATCTGGCAGCGGCTTAACGGTTTTCACGTCCCAATACATGGTGGCCTCACAGCGGTGCAATTTTGTAGGGGCTCTCGCCACTGACGGCGAGTTCCCAGTCTGCCATGAGTTCGTCGCGATGGAGTTCTATCCACGCCTGCACCAGCCGTAATTGCTTGCGGGGCAAATTACCGGCAAGAATCTCACCGTCTCCGAGACCAATGGACGCCTCGAACTCGGCGTATTTTCCGTGAATGTGCGGCAGGTTGTGGCGCTGGTTGTCGATCAGGTACAGACGAATGATGATGCCGTAGAACATGGAAATGATGGGCATGGTGTTGTTCTCCTCGTGAGCCATTGGTAGCAGTTTATACGGTCAATTGCTGTTCTGATTATGGGTCATCGCCAAATAGACCTCGGCCAGCAATTCGGCATCGAGCAGCGCTCCGTGGAGTTGGCGGCTGGAACTATCAACACCATATTCGGCGCAGAGCGCATCAAGAGAGTTCTTGCGGCGTGGCCGCATTTTCTTCGCCAACTTCAGCGTGTCAACGATGCCGTTGCTGATTTCCTCAAGCGTCGGCATGCCCAAAAGGTTCAGCTCGAAATTGAGAAAGCGGGCATCGAAAGGCGCGTTATGGATAATGAGTTCGGCCTCTCTGATGAAATCGACCAATTCAGCGGCAATCTCGCGAAAGGTGGGCTTGTCGGCCAGAAATTCAGGCGTCAGGCCATGCACCGCCATTGCCCCGGCAT
>CAJBIL010000495.1 GCA_903953145.1 uncultured beta proteobacterium | reverse complement strand
CTTCTTGAAATTAACGTTTCTGGCGACGAACTCCTGATTCACCGCATTGTTCTGGATGATGTAGTTACAGATGTAATTGAGGATCGCCAGGTCGCTCTGCGGCTTGAAGATCAGCTCGTTGTGCGCCAGCTCCGTGGTGCGATGGCTGAAGGTCGACAGCACATGCACCTTGACGTGTTTGGCCGTGAGCTGGCGATCAGTGACGCGCGACCAGAGAATCGGGTGCATCTCGGCCATGTTCGAGCCCCACAGCACAAAGGCGTCGGTCTGCTCGATGTCGTCGTAGCAGCCCATCGGCTCGTCGATACCGAAGGTCCGCATGAAGCCGGTCACGGCGGAGGCCATGCAATGGCGGGCATTCGGGTCGAGGTTGTTGGTCAGGAAGCCGGCCTTCATCAGCTTGGCGGCGGCGTAGCCTTCCCAGATCGTCCATTGGCCGGAGCCGAACATGGCGATGTTTTTCGGCCCGCCCTTTTTCAGCGCGGCCTTGCACTTCTCGGCCATGATGTCGAAAGCGGCATCCCACGAGATCGGGGTAAATTCACCGTTCTTGTCGAACTTGCCATCTTTCATGCGCAGCAGCGGCGAGGTCAGACGATCCTTGCCGTACTGGATTTTCGAGAGGAAATAACCTTTGATGCAGTTCAGGCCTTTATTGACCGGCGCATCCGGGTCGCCCTGGGTGGCAACAATGCGCCCGTCCTTGGTGCCGACCAGCACACCGCAGCCGGTGCCGCAATAACGGCAGGCGCCCTTGTCCCAGCGCACCCCGTCATCTTTTTTCGGCGCGGCGGCGTCGGCCAGCCCGGGAATGGTTATGCCGGCAGCCGTAGCGGCAGCAGCAACAGCGTTGCTCTTGATAAAGTCACGACGCGTCAAAGTCAGTTTCATCTCAGGCCTCCTCATCAGGATCAGTTTCGTATTGGTGGTAAACCATCGATGCCGAGAGGACCCCCGGCAAATGGTTGATTTCCTCAAACATATTTGCAACGGCCTGATCGGAGTCGGCTTCGATCGTCACGATCAGCCGGCCTTCTTCGGTCGCTACATGCACTTCGACACCGTTCAGCGCCAACAGGCCATCCTGCACCTGCTTGATCATTTCGGATCGGGCGTTGACCAGCACACTGGAAATATTCATTGATTCAAGACACTCCAAGTTCCCGCAGGGCATTACCGAAGCACCGGGGTGACTGCTGTTTTGTCAGCATTCTGTCAGGCGATTACTGTAGACCTCGCACCCCCTGTTTTTTTTGATGCAAATCAAGGGGCGCGCGAATTCCCTAATAATTGTGTGTGATTCGGCGAGGCAGAAATCAGCTGACTGCGAACTTGGCTTCGTGTTGCAGGAAGGCATCGCGGATCTGTTCGCGCAGGTCTTCGTCTTCCCACGGTTTGGTCAGGAACTTGTAAATGGCACCCTGATTGACCGAGTTCACTACCGTCGACAACTCGGTATAGCCGGACAAAATGATGCGGATGGTTTCCGGGTAGGCGGTTTTGACCTGCGCCAGAAACTCCAGTCCTGATAAGCCTTTCAAGCGTTGCTCGGCGAGAATCACCTGCACGTTGTTGCTTGCCATCAGCGCCATGCCCGGCCAGATCAAGTTGTTGCCCGGTGGTCAGCAGGTGGTGGAACTCCGCTTCCGGCAGGGGCTTGCTGAACAGATAACACCGCCCGCGCATTGGCCGTCGTCGCCTGGGCAATGCTGTCCAGCGTCTGGCCGCGTAATTCGGCCAGTACGGCGGCGATGCGCGGCAGGGTTTCGGGTGCGTTGCGGGCGCGGCCAATGAAGGCAGGCGGCATGTCCGGGGCGTCGGTTTCGAGCACGATGGCGTCGAGCGGCAGGGTGGCCGCCAGTGCGCGGATGCGCCGCGAGCCGGAGAAGGTCATCGCGCCGCCGAAGCCGAGTTTGAAGCCGAGCTTGATGAATTCGTCGGCCTGCTGGCGGCTGCCGTTAAAGGCGTGCGCAATGCCGCCGTCGAGTTTGATCCGGCGCAGGCATTTCAACACCTGATCGATCGAACGACGGACATGCAGCAGCACCGGCAAGCCGAGGTCGCGGGCGATTCTGAGTTGCTCGACAAAAAAATATTCCTGCCGTGCCGCATCGAAACCCGGCACAAAAAAATCGAGGCCGATTTCGCCAAGTGCGACGGGGGGATGCCGCCCTGCGGATTCGTTGATCAGCCATTGACGCAGCGTGCCGAGGTCAGCCTCGCTGGCGTCGGCGACGTACAGGGGATGAATGCCATAGGCCGGAACACAGCCCGGATAGCGCGCCGCACAATCGCGCACGGCAGCAAAGTTGCCTGCGCCCACTGCGGGTATGACAATCACCGGGACGCCGGCCGAGACTGCACTGGCCGCGACTGCCGCGCGGTCAGCAGCGAATTCGGCGGCGTCGAGATGGCAGTGGGTGTCGATCAGCATGTGGGTGTTTGATCCTGGAAGACGTAGTTTAACCACAACGAAACCATCTTCGCTGCGTAGGTCGGGGTTCACCCCGACATCGGCGGCGCATTGTCCCCTTCGCTTGCAGGGCGTCGGGATGAATCCCGACCTACCCGTTGTCCACCGAAGGGATTTCCTACGGGAGGCCGTATTCCGTGCTGAGCGGCAATGCAGGCGGCCGGCCGCTGACGATGTCGGCCAGTGCGGCAGCCGAGCCGCAGGCCATCGTCCAGCCCAGCGTGCCGTGGCCGGTATTGAGGTAGAGATTCGGCCATGCGGTGCGCCCGATGAAGGGCAGGTTGGACGGTGTGGCCGGGCGCAGGCCGCACCAGAACTCGGCCTCACCGGCCGGGCGCAGGTCGGGGAACAGGGTATTGGCACGCTGCATCAGTGCCTGGCAGCGCACCGGGTTGAGCGTGGTGTTGTAGCCGTTGAATTCGGCCGTACCAGCAATGCGCAGCCGCTGGCCGAGGCGGGAAAAAACAATCTTGTAGCCGTCATCGGTCAGGCTGACACTGGGGGCTACGCTGTCTTCAGCCAGCGGCAGGGTGGCTGAATAGCCTTTGGCCGGATATACCGGCAGCGCCAGCCCGAGCGGGCGTAACAGCTGCGGTGTGTAGCTGCCCAGTGCGGCGACATAGGCGTCGGCGGTGAGCAGTTCGGTTGCTGCCGCCTTGCCGGCGATCACGCCGCTGATCACAGCGCCGGTAATGCGTCCGCCGTCGGTTGCCAGTCGTTCGATGGCGGTGCTGTAGCGAAAGACCACGCCACGGGCGGCGCACAGCCGTGCCAGGTTTTGCGTAAAGCGGTGCGCATCCCCCGATTCGTCGGCTGCCGTGAAATCGCCACCAACCAGCAGCGGGCGGGCGGCAGCGAGGGCGGGCTCAAGCGCCACGCATTGGTCAGCGCTGATGGTGCGCCGCTCGCAGCCAAATTCACGCATCAGGGCGGCGGTTTCCGTTGCGGCGGCAAACTCGCGGGGGTCGGTGTAAAAATGCAGAATGCCGCGCTCAAGGTGATCGTAATCAATCGCTGTTTCGGCGCGTAGTGCCTGCAACTGCTGGCGGCTGTAAAGCGCGAGGGCGACGATGCGGCGAATGTTGGCGCGCGTGCGCCCGGGCGTGCATTCGCGCAAGAAACGCAGGCTCCAGTCGAACAGGGCCGGGTCCCAGCGCAGACGGAAGAGCAGGGGCGCATCTTCGCGCCCGATCCACGACAGGGCGCGCAATGGTGCGTGCGGATTAGCCCACGGCTCGGCGTGCGAAACGGAGATCTGGCCACCGTTGGCAAAGCTGGTTTCCAGCCCGGCGGCGGGCTGGCGGTCGATGACGGTGACTTCGTGGCCGGCTTTGGCCAGATACCAGGCGCTCGTGACGCCAACGACGCCAGCACCAAGAACGATGACTTTCAAAAACTCACTCCCGCTCGCGGGCGATGCGCACGACTTCGGGGATGCGGCGCAGATTGCGCAGCAGTAGCGCCAGATGCTTGCGGTCGGAGACCTGCACGGTGAAGTGAAGCAGGGTGAAAAAGCCGGGCTTGCTGTCTTCCATATTCACTTGCTCGATATTCGAGCCAGCCTCGGAGATGCCGGTTGCAATGCGCCCGAGCACGCCGCGCGAGTTTTTCGCGGTAATGCGGATGCGCACGTCGAACAGCTTGCCGGGCTCCGGCTCCCACTCGACATCAATCCATTTTTGCGGCTCATTGCTGCGCGATTTGCGCACCGTCGGGCAATCATGCGTATGCACAACCAGCCCTTGCCCCTTGCGGATCGAGCCGATGATCGGGTCGCCGGGAATCGGCTGGCAGCACGGTGCGAGCTGGATGGCGATGCCTTCGGAGCCGCGAATGATCAGGGCGGCGGGTGGCGCGTTGTCGCCACGTAGCGTTTCGTCGCGTGCCAGCAGCCGGCGGGCAACCACGGCGGCGAGCCGTCGCCCGAGGCCGATGTCGGTATAAACCTCCTTCATCGAGCGGTTGCCGGAGTCGCGGAAGAGTTTTTCCCAGTTGGCAATCGGCACTTCGGCCGGCGTTACGCCGAGTACGGCCAGTTCCTGGTTGAGCATGTGTTCGCCAAGCGCCGCCGATTCGTCGTGCTGCATGGTTTTCAGGAAGTGGCGAATCTTGCTGCGGGCGCGCCCGGTTTTTACATACGTCAGCCAGGCCGGGTTGGGGTTGGCATTTTCGGCGGTGATGATTTCCAGCTGGTCGCCGTTTGCCAGCTCGGTGCGGAGCGGCATCAGCTCATAGTTGATGCGCGCGGCGACGCAGCGATTGCCAATATCGGTATGCACCGCGTAGGCGAAGTCGACCGCTGTCGCGCCGCGCGGCAAGGCCATGATTTTGCCCTTGGGCGTAAATACATAAACTTCGTCGGGGAAGAGGTCGACTTTGACGTGCTCGAAAAACTCCGAGGAATCCCCTGCCGTGCTTTGCAGTTCAAGCAGCGATTGCAGCCATTTGTGCGTTTTTAGCTGCAAATCAGCGCCGGATTCTTCGCTGTCCTTGTAGAGCCAGTGCGAGGCAACGCCTTCCTGCGCCACGTGGTGCATGCTTTCCGTACGAATCTGCACTTCGACCGGCGTGCCGTAAGGGCCGATCAGCGTGGTGTGCAGCGACTGGTAGCCGTTGGCCTTGGGAATCGCGATGTAATCCTTGAACTTGCCCGGCACCGGTTTGTAGAGTGAATGGAGCGCGCCAAGCGCCAGATAGCAGCTTGGCACGTCGCCAACAACAACCCGGAAGCCGTAAATATCAAGCACCTGCGAAAAGCTGAGGCGCTTTTCGGCCATCTTGCAGTAAATCGAATAAAGACTCTTCTCACGGCCAAATACCTGCGCTTCAAGGCCTGCGTCGCGCGTGGTGCTTTGAATGCCGTCGAGAATCCGCGACAGCAACTCGCGCCGGTTGCCGCGTGCGTGTTTGAGGGCGCGATCAAGCACGCGGGCGCGCATCGGGTAGATGTGGCCGAAGGAGAGGTCCTGCAATTGCCGGAAGAGCTTGTTCAGGCCGAGCCGGTTGGCAATCGGCGCGTAAATTTCAAGCGTTTCGGTGGCGATCCGGCGGCGCTTGTCGGCACGCACGGCCGACATCGTTTGCAGATTGTGCAGACGATCCGCAAGTTTGATCAGCACGACGCGCAAATCGCGCGCCATGGCCATCAGCATCTTGCGGAAGTTTTCTGCCTGCGCTTCCGCGTAGGACTGAAACTCTATCTTGTCGAGCTTGGAGAGCCCGTCCACCAGCTCGGCTACTGATTTGCCGAAACGCTCGGCAATTTCAGCCTTGCTGACGGCAGTGTCTTCCATCACGTCATGGAGCAGGGCCGCGATGACTGCCTGCGCGTCCATGTGCCACTCGGCCAGTGCGCCGGCAACCGCCAGCGGGTGGGTGATGTAGGGTTCGCCGGACAGGCGCGTTTGCCCGAGGTGCGCCGACTCGCTGAAGTGGTAAGCCTCGCGGATAAGGCGGATTTCTTCGGGTTTGAGGTAGCT
>CAJBIL010000494.1 GCA_903953145.1 uncultured beta proteobacterium | reverse complement strand
CGACACTTCAACAAATGTCGATCCAGGCAAATGCTGTAGATGCCATCGAGGATATTTTGACTAAGGATCGCAATAAGCGCCATGGTTTGGCCTCTGAATCGCTAATGCTTGATGCACCCTATGAACTTGCTCCCCACATAGGTCACCTTCGTAGCATTGTCATACCCAGCGCGGAGGAGCAATCGCATAGATTCATTGCAGAACTAACCAAGATTGAGGAGCATATCGCTCGTGTCCAAATGGATCTCGATCGTGTTCCACCAGAAGATCGCATTGCCGTCCTTCAGTCTGAGCTGGATACAGCACGCCAGACTCACACAGCGAAAGAGGTGCAACGAGCCGCGTTAGAGATGCGCATGCAGTCCTTGGCTAAGCTTCGCGCAGACGCTTTGGCGCGACTAGACAAGATTGGTGAGCAAGAATCAGAAGTCCAACTAGCCTCGGATGACCGGGAAAGAATGCTGAAGCATTCACAGAAAGCTCGGGGTACGCTCGACCGCTTCCGTACTCAGATCGTCAAGCGCCATGCCTCAACAATCGAAACCCTAATGCTGGAGTCCTTCCAGCAACTGCTTCGAAAAACTGGTCTAGTGACCGGACTGACGATCAATCCTGACACCTTCGAACCCACACTACTCGGTCGCGATGGCAAGCCATTACCTTTCGATCGCCTGTCGGCTGGCGAACGCCAACTGCTAGCGACTTCGATGCTCTGGGGCCTCGCTCGAGCTTCCGGCCGGCCAGTACCAACGGTAATTGATACGCCCCTAGGTCGACTCGATTCGGATCATCGAACTAACCTCGTCGATCGCTATTTCCCCAACGCGTCCCACCAAGTCCTATTGTTATCCACGGACGAAGAAATCATCGACGGATATTTTAAGAAGATTAAGCCGTACGTCACGCGCACATATCGCCTCGAGCATGACGAAGAGCGTGGGCAAACAAATATTCATGAAGGATATTTTTCACAATGAAGCATCCCGCTGAAACAGTTCGAATTAGCCAGCAAGGCAAAGATCAACTACTGAAACTCCGTCGACAAACGGGCATTGAGCACTGGAATGTACTCTGCCGTTGGGCTTTTTGCGCTTCGCTACGAGAATCGAGAGCGCCAGCCGAGTATATGGAGAAACTTGATGGAGGCGTCGAAATGACCTGGAAGGTATTTGCTGGTGAGCAGAGCGACATCTACGCAGCGCTCACTCTTATGCGCGCACGCCAAGATGACTTTCCAGACACCCCAGACGGAGTAGCTGCATGCTTGCGCGCACACCTACATCGCGGACTTGGCTACCTTGCGTCCGGAACCAATACGCGATCGCTTTCGGATATGGTTACCCGGTGGTTGCCGACAAAGGTTTAGCCTCTAAATACCCATCGCTGATGCCACGAGAGCGCTGTCGGGTTCGGCCAAAGCTCTTTGTCCGGAGGCAAGGTAAGACTACGACCAGACATTGCAGAGAGGGAAAAGTTCGTGTCTCCCCCCTTGTCAACAGCTTCCGACGAAACAACAACTTTGTAGTCGGGGCGGATTGAGAACAACCCCAAATGAAAGAGCTTCCTATGTAATACCGTCATAGCGATGCCATTTGATACTTGGTCATTCCCTCCAGACTGTGGCCAGAAGATATGCGCGGCTTCAACTCCTACGGATCTTCCTGCAACCTCCAAATTAAAACCGGTTAGCGCACAGCAGTTTCCATAAGCCGACAAAACAGCTTTGCGGAAATCCGCGTTCGATGTTCGATCAGCGGCATGCGGTTCATCAAGGGTCAACTCAAAGAAACGAATAATCTCGTCATGGATGCTTTCTGGAAAGTGTGCATCCAAAATCTTGTGGGCTACCAATGATTGAAGCTGAAGGTTGCCGGACAACATTTCATAGTCCGCCGCAAGCAGGCCGCCACGCGCATTCTGCTCCCGCAATGAACTAACTGTTGGATCGTTGCTGCTCAATCTAAGACGCAAAGGCCCGTCTGCTACGAACTCGGCCAATCCATCGTTTTTTAGACGCCAGAACGGGTATTCAGGATGGAGGGATTTAGTCCATGGCCCAAACAGCTTTAACGCAGACTTTAGAACTGGAGCGACTGTATCAAACAACTGAAGACGCGCCTTCCCCATCTGCACCCCTGCGATGCAGTACAAGAGATAGAGAGGCTTATGTGGCGCTCGCTGGTCTCCTTGTCGAAACACCAACAAGTTGTCCAAGCGCCTATAGAAATCGTGCGAGTTGGCCATGATCTAAATTAGATCAGCTACGTCAGGTGCTGAAGCCTTAGGAGTGCATGACTCCAGGAGTAAAGATGTCATGTCATCCAGAAGGCTAGCCTCACTTCTGAGGCGACTCGAAATCGTATGCAGCCCCTGGTTCGCATACTCTTCAAATGCTGTAATTAAGGATTCCTGCGCGTCTTCCGCTCCACGAAGACACTGACTATCCCCGCTATCGGCAACTCCCATTAGGTAGAGAAAGCCTCTCCAACCAGGCGCACTGAAATAGTTCTCGGGAATGGCTTTGCCGCTGTCAGATTTCTCGATTGGACGTCGCGTACCTTCATATATTCCAAGAGCGGCAGCGAACAACATAACCCGCCAAATCTCCTTAAACAACGGGACATCTCCACTCGTCATTACCCTGACCAAGTCGTCATGGCAAACATCGCGCTGTATGCGTCTCATACGGTAATCTCCTTGATCTCGGAGAACTCCTCTGACTTGCTCGGAAAATACTGCTGGAATGCCACGCCATTGACACTCATCATTTGCGCCGCACGTTCCGGCATTGTCGGTCCGTGGTATGTTAGGTAATAGCGCTTGCCAACGCGTCCAGATTCTGTCATTGCTTTCTCAACCTGACCGTTGTACTGCTCGGGACTGACCAGCAACAGCACCTGAGGCGCCAGTTCAGGAATGTGACGCGCGACACCGTCTCGGAAGACACTAAGCGAACCAAATGGCGAATCGATCGCTACCGGATAAGCCGAGCCCGCGACATCCTTGAGGATTGTTGGAATCTCGGACCGGCGCTTGGCCAAAGCCACCAGGCTTGCAATGAAGACCAACGATGTCACCGTCCGCTCTCCCGTGCTCAAGGCAACGTCGACCTTCGTCGGATTGGTGTCGTCTTCCCCTGAACTCACGTGCTTGCGGATACGCAGCGTATAGTTTTCGCTGAGCTCGGCCCAGTAGTCCTTGGTCATGATCT
>CAJBIL010000493.1 GCA_903953145.1 uncultured beta proteobacterium | reverse complement strand
GGCGATTGCTGATGCCGACAAAGCGGATGCTCCCTTCGGTGCAGCACTAAACACTCATGAAGACTGGGCGGCGCTCAAATCGGCCTGGCAGGCGCTTGAAGCACGCAGTGACAGCCTGGCCGCCGAGGAAAGTTTTCGCCTGCATGTCGAGACGATTGGCAAGGCGCGTGACTTTGTCATCCTGGTTGCCGATAAATCCAACATGACGCTCGATCCCGATATCGAAACCTATTATCTGGTTGATGCCTTCGCCACAAAAATCGTGCGCATGACTGAATCGGCGGGCGTAATGCGCGCAATGTCGCTCAAATCCATTGCCCTGAATACGTTGTCGGCTGAGCAGCGGATTGAAATTGCTGTTCTGTTGCGGGTCATCGGTAGTGACCTCGCTGAAATCGATGCCGGCTTGCTCAAAGTCGAAGAAGCCAACGCCGCCGCCAAAACCGCTTTGCAGCAACCCGCGCAGATGATGAAAACGGCGATGGCTGACTACACCAAGCTCGTTAGTGCCGAACTCCTCGGTGCTGCGGGCATTGTTGCCAAGAGCGACAACATGCTGCGCGTCGCTTCGGGCGCCATTGATGCGGCTTACGCATTGAACGACATTTCTCGCAAAGAGTTTGCACGTCTCGCTGGCGAGCGCGTTGCGCGGCTTGAGGCTTCCCGCCTGAATTCGCTGCTGCTGGTGGCGGGCGCGCTCCTTATTGTGCTGTACCTCTTTCTCAGCTTCCGCGCCTATCTGCTGCATGCCATTGAGGCGCTTGGTGAGGGTGCGCGACGCGTTGCTGCCGGCAACTTTGTCGAGCCGGTGGTGGTCGATTCAAGCGATGAGCTGGCTGGTATCGCGACCGAGATCAACACCACGCAGGATACCTTGCGCGAGCGGACTGAAGCCGACCAGCGCCTTGCCAATGAGAATCTGCGCATCAAAATGGCGCTGGATGGTTCCAGCATGCCGGTCACCGTTTCCGATACGGAAAATGTGCTGATTTACATGAATGATGCCGCGACCGCGTTGTGGACGGGGATGGCCCCGGCGATGGCAGCCAGAAAGCCGGGCTTTACGGTAGCCGAGATGAAGAGTCATTCGCTGGTCGACTTTTTTGACGATGAAGCGCTCAAAGCGGTCTATCGCGAGCAATTGACAGCGCCGCGTACGCTTGATGTTGCCATGTGCGGCCGCATGCTGCGGGTGACGGCCAGCCCGGTGCGCAATGCGCGTGGCGAGTATCTTGGTCGCGCCAGCCAGTGGCTGGATCGCACCGCCGAGGTTGCTGTCGAGAACGAGGTATCAGAGATGGTTGGCGCGGCTGCTGCCGGCGACTTCTCGCAACAGATCGATTTGGCCGGCAAGGACGGCTTCTTCCTCAAGGTTTCAGAAGACATCAACCGGCTGGTCGACACCAGCCGCAAAGGCATTGAAGAAGTCGGTGCGGTGCTTTCAGCGTTGTCCCGGGGCGATCTAACGCGCAGCATGGCTGGCGAATACGATGGTGTTTTCGCGTTGTTGCGCGACGATGCCAATGCGACGGTGATCAACCTGAAAGAAATTGTCGCTCAGATCAAGGGTGCTTCCGAGGCGATTAACACGGCTGCCAAGGAAATTGCTTCCGGCAATCAGGATCTTTCGAGCCGTACCGAAGAGCAGGCCAGCAGCCTCGAAGAAACCGCGTCGAGCATGGAAGAGCTGACCAGCACGGTTAAAAACAATGCCGATAACGCCAAGCAAGCCAACGAGCTGGCCGGCAACGCCCAGCAGGTTGCGGTGCGTGGTGGTGAAGTGGTCGCGCAGGTGGTGCAGACGATGAACGCCATTCATCAGTCGAGCAGCAAGATTGGCGACATCATTGGCGTGATTGACGGCATTGCCTTCCAGACCAATATTCTGGCGCTGAATG
>CAJBIL010000492.1 GCA_903953145.1 uncultured beta proteobacterium | reverse complement strand
CGGGAGTGCGGTGCTGTAGGCTGGTGCGGAAACTGGGGGGGGCGCCATGTTCGAACCACCAGCCCCAGCATACTGCATTGGCTCGGGTGCTGCGGTCGATTGTGACTTACGCATGAGAACCATCTTGATGAGGAAAATAGCTGCCATTGCCAGAAGGGCAATCATCAGAAAATTGCCCATACCTTCACCCAGTCCAAAATGTGACATCAGCGCAGCGATACCCAACCCAGCGGCGAGTCCAGCCAGAGGTCCCATCCAGTTACGCTTTGGTGCTGCTGCAGGTGCGGCGGCAGGCGCCGAGGGAGCTACAGGAGTCGCTTGAGCTGGTGTTGCGGGCTTTGGCGTCACAGCCTGTCGTTGCATACCGCTAGATTTGCCACCACCAAGTCTTGCGGCTTCGGCGCTGCCAACGGTTAACCCCAAGCTTAAAACAGCAAAAAAAAGCGCAAATAATGAGTTTTTCATGATTTTTCCTTAAAACTTGAAGCCACGGTGCAAGGCAACAACGCCTAGCGCTAGATTAAAATATTCGACCTTCTCGAGCCCGACTTGTTCCATCATTGATTTGAGAGTTTCCTGATCCGGATGAACGCGAATTGATTCAGCCAGGTAACGATAGCTTGCTTCATCCCGGGTAATGATTTGTCCAATACGGGGAATGACCTTGAACGAATAAAAGTCGTAGGCAGGGGATAGAGGCTTCCATACCTGCGAGAACTCAAGGACCAGCAAGCAACCTCCCGGTCGCAGAACACGTCGCATTTCTGCGAGTGCAGCATCTTTGTGGGTCATGTTGCGCAGGCCGAAGGCGACCGTAACGCAGTCGAAGTAATCGTCAGGGAAGGGTAGTTTCTCTGCGTCGCACTGGGCCACCGGAAGCAGATAACCTTTATTGCAGAGTCGATCTCTCCCGTTGGTAAGCATGGCATTGTTGATGTCGGTCAGCCAGACCTCGCCAGTGCGCCCTGAGCGCTTGGCAAAAGCCAGCGCCAGATCCCCGGTACCGCCAGCGACGTCAAGGACTCTTGACCCCTCCCGCACGCCACTTTTGGTAATGGTGAATGACTTCCAGAGTCGATGCATACCCGCTGACATGACATCGTTCATCAAGTCGTAACGTTGTGCTACGGAGTCAAAAACATCCGCAACACGGCGGGACTTTTCAGCCTCAGCAACTTGTTCAAACCCAAAATGGGTAGTGTTCTTGTCGTTCATTGGCTCAAAGTTGGGATGAGTATCTAATAATCAATGGCCGCCACAGCCACCACGTTGTTTTTCAGCGGACGGTGTCGGGGCAACAAAATCGCGGCTGGCACCTGCAGCGCTTAATTGGGCGAGGTAAGTCTGCCATAGTTCGTCATGATGCACGCCAAGGTTATAGAGCATGTCCCATGAGTAGAGGCCGCTGTCATGACCATCCGAGAATACCGGTTTGATTGCATAATTTCCGACTGGCTCAATGCGCTCAATTGATATTTCGCGTTTGCCAACCTGTAAAGTTTCCTGCCCTGGCCCGTGTCCTCGGGCATCGGCAGATGGCGTAAAAACACGCAGGAATTCGTAACTTAACTCGAAACGTTCGCCGTTTTCGAAAGCCATCTCGAAGATACGGGATTTTTGATGCAGCTTTATTTCGGTTGGAATGGGTGTGTCGTGCTGAAGGCCGGCCATGGGTGCCCCTGAGTACAAGTGGACGCGCTATGATAGCGCAGAACCTTAGAGAGCGCGATTCGTGAAACGAATCAAATCTGGCGCCGTTAGCCGTGATGTCATCATTTTGTAATCACTTCTTAATAAACTGGCAGCCATAGATCAAGGAGAGCCCATTTCTATGTCTGCCAATATTCTGGTCGTCGAAGACGAGCCCGCAATCCAGGAGTTGATTGCCGCCAACCTTCAGCATGCTGGCCACAATGTACTGCGCGCTTATGATGCCGAAGACGCGATCCGTATCGTGCGCGAGACGTTGCCCGATGTGGTGTTGCTTGACTGGATGCTGCCCGGAATGCCCGGTATCCAGCTCGCGCGCCGGCTGCGGAGTGACGAGCGCACCCGTGATCTGCCGATTATCATGCTTACTGCACGTAGCGAGGAGCACGACAAGGTTGCCGGATTGGAAGCCGGTGCTGATGATTATCTGACCAAACCGTTTTCTCCACGTGAATTGCTCGCGCGGATCAAAGCCGTGCTACGGCGTCGCGCTCCGCAAATGACAGAAGACGCTATCGAGATCGAAGGATTGCGTCTTGATCCCGTGACACACCGAATCTTTGGTAATGGCAAACCGTTAGATCTTGGTCCAACAGAATTCCGCCTGCTGCATTTCTTCATGACGCATGCTGAGCGGGTGCATAGTCGAACCCAGTTGCTTGATCAAGTGTGGGGGGATCATGTGTTTGTAGAGGAGCGTACAGTGGATGTGCATATTCGGCGGCTACGTTCGTCGCTGGAATTAAGCGGTCATGATTGGCTGATTCAAACAGTGCGTGGTAGCGGCTACCGTTTTTCGGCACTTGCCGAATGAAGCAGCGCAATTTCTTGAGGGCGTGCGTTTGACCTCAGTCTGGTTACGTGCGCTGGGGTTTCTGCTGGCGATCATCTGTTGCATTTTTGCCCCTGTGTGGATCGCCTTTGACTTGCGTTGGGCATTGGCGGTTGTCATTCTTAGTCTTCTCGGCTTGTTGGGATGGCATTTGTTTCAACTCGGGCGGCTTATTCAGTGGCTACGTGGTCCGCTTGATGCCAGTTTGCCGGAAGGTGCCGGTGTTTGGGAGATTGCTTTTGCCGGTCTCTATCGCAGAGTCCGTATCCGAAGCGGACAGCAACAGGTTTTGTCCGACACGCTCAAGCGCTTTACGCGGGCGGCTCAAGCTTTGCCGGATGGAATTATCGTTTTTAACCGACATCGCCACATCGCCTGGATCAATGCAAAGGCTGAAAATCACTTTCAGATGTCCGCCCTGACTGACCAGGGG
>CAJBIL010000491.1 GCA_903953145.1 uncultured beta proteobacterium | reverse complement strand
GTTCGAGCCCAGGTCGAGGAGCCACTAGATTCAAATCAAATGCCCGCCACAAGCGGGCCTTTGATTTTCAGTCACAGCAATGTCAAACAGCGTGCAAAACTTTCCAGTTAGGGGTGGAAACAGCGTCCAATAGTTTCCACCCCAGTATGTAACCATCCGGTATTTTGGCCGGGGGTATCTGGAGTGTTTTACATGGACATCATTTACGAAATACGCCGGCGGCATTTGGTGCAAAAACAGACGATTTCGGCCATTGCCCGGGAAATGGGGCTGTCTCGACCGACGGTCCGCAAACATCTCACTACAGTCGAAGAGTCCAAATATGAACGGGTTCAACCAATAGCCCCAATGCTTGGCGAATTTGCAGGCCAGCTCACGCGATGGCTGGAAGACGAGTTGCAATTGGCTAAGCCTCGCCGCCGAACTGCCCATCGGCTATTCGAAGGTTTGCAGGAAATCGGCTACGGCGGCGCTTATGACAGCGTGCAGCGATTCGTGAAGCGCTGGAAGTCCCTCCACCAGGGTCCCAAGCTGACAGAGGCGTTTGTGCCGCTGTTGTTTGTCGCTGGCGATGCCTGCCAATTCGACTGGAGCCACGAGCAAGTGGAACTGGGCGGCATGCTGCAAACCATCAAAGTCGCGCATTTCCGTCTGGCCTACAGTCGGCAGATGTTCGTCGTCGCTTATCCGAGAGAGACGCAGGAGATGGTTCTGGAGGCGCACAATCGCGCCTTCGCCTTCTTCGGCGGCGTCCCGGCGCGCCTCATCTACGACAATCTCAAGACCGTCGTGGAAGCCGTCTTCACTGGCAAGGAGCGTAAATTCAACCGGCGTTTCTTGTGCCTGGCCAATCATTATCTGTTCGAGCCAGTCGCCTGTACCCCGGCCTCGGGCTGGGAGAAGGGGCAAGTCGAGAATCAGGTCGGCAATGTCCGCGAATGGCTGTTTACGCCGCTGGCCCGATTCGCCTCGTTCGTTGAACTCAATGACTGGCTGGCGACGCGTTGCAAGGAATTGGCGCAGCGTAGCCATCCGACGCAAAGTCAACGCACCATTGCCGCCTGCTTCGCCGATGAGCAGCCGCTGCTGCGTCCGATCACGGCTCGCTTTGATGGCTATGTCGAGGACATGATGCGCGTCTCCTCTACCTGCTTGGTGCGGGTTGACCGGAATCGTTACAGCGTCCCCGCCAGTGCCGCCGGCTGTGCTGTCTCAGTGCGCAAAACGGCGGATCAAATTTGCGTCGTCGCGCATGGTGAAATCATCGCCGCGCATCCCCGGATATTTGGACGCGACCAATTGATCTGCGATCCTTGGCACTATCTACCCGTATTGGAGAAGAAGCCCGGCGCACTGCGCAACGGTGCGCCTTTCGTTGCATGGGATCTGCCCAAACCGATTCAACTCGTGCGCGACCGGATTCTGAAGCAGGCCAAAGGTGACCGTGCCTTCGTTGAATTATTGATGCTCGCCGGTGAAGCCGGTCTGGATGCGCTGACGGTCGCCTGTGAGCTGACACTGGAAGGGGGCATCGTCAGTGCGCCCATCGTGATGAATGAATTACGCAGACTGATTGCGCCGCACCTGCCCGCCGCCGCGATTGCCGTGCCTGACGGGATTGCCCTGGCGATGGAGCCATTGGCCAATTGCCATCGGTACGATTACTTGCTGGGGTCTGCCAATGTCCATTGATCATATAACCAGCTTGAAGGCGCTTCACCTCTATGGCATGGCGGCAGCATGGACCGAATTGCAGGCGGAGAAGCCGCGACAAACGCACCGTCCTGAAACCTGGATGGAGCGCCTGATTACGGCCGAGCAAACGGATCGTCAGCTCAAGAGTTTGCGCTACCAGCTCAAATCTGCCCGCTTCCCGATTCATCGTGATCTGCTCGGCATCGACTGGGCAGAAACGCCGCTGTTGCAAACCGTCGTTGAACAGTTAGCCACGGCCGCGTTTATGGAAACGGCCCATAACCTGATTCTGGTCGGCGGAACAGGGACGGGGAAAACCCATCTGGCCACGGCGATCGGCGTGGCAGCGATCCATCAATCCAAGCGCGTGCGTTTCTTCAATGCGGTCGATCTGGTCAATCTGCTTGAGCGGGAAAAGGCGCTGGGCAAGGTCGGCAATCTGGCCAAGCAACTCTGCCTGGTGGATGCGGTCATTCTGGATGAACTGGGCTATCTGCCATTTCCGGCATCCAGCGGTGCGCTGCTGTTTCACCTCATCAGCCAGCTCTATGAAAAAACGTCGTTGATCATCACGACCAATCTGTCGTTTGGCGAATGGGTTCAGGTATTTGGCGATGCCAAAATGACCACCGCACTATTGGATCGAGTCACGCATCACTGCGACATTCTGGAAACAGGCAACGACTCATACCGGTTCAAGCAGCGCAAAGGCCGGTCTCAGCAAACCGAGAAAGTGGAAAATATTGGACGCTGAAAGGTGGAAAGTATTGGATGCTGATTGACAATGGGCCGGGGGTTTGGCCCGTTTATGCCGCGAAAGCCGCTTGACGCCCTAGAAGAGGCCAACGCTACCGGCAGTTGCCGGGGATGTGGTTTTCATCCCCGGCGGCTGCCTCACGGCGAGTGTGGGGTCTGGGGCAACGCCCCAGGGTTTGGCCGTGAGAAAGAGATCAAGACACTGCAGAACGTTTGACGCGCCCGGCACTGGCCGTCGCCAGCACTGGTTGATCCGGCAACGGCCGAGGCTTGC
>CAJBIL010000490.1 GCA_903953145.1 uncultured beta proteobacterium | reverse complement strand
TGCACCGTTTCCCTGATGCTGATGGGGCTTGGCGGGCTGTTCCAGAATGATCTGATCGAGTGGGTCAGCGCGATGACTTATCAGGCCGCTTCAGGTGCCGGTGCGCAAAACATGCGCGAGTTGCTATCGCAAATGGGCACGCTGCATGATGCCGTCAAGGCCGAACTGGCCGATCCGGCGTCGGCGATTCTTGATATTGACCGCAAAATTGCCGAGACCATGCGTGCATCAAGTTTCCCGACCAAGAACTTCCGTGGTGCGGCACTCGCCGGCAGCCTGATCCCATGGATCGACGTGCCGGTTGAGGGTGGTCAGTCGAAAGAAGAGTGGAAGGGCGGTGCCGAGTGTAACAAGATCCTCGGTCGCTCGGCCTTCCGTTCGCCCGGCAGTATCCCGATTGACGGCTTGTGTGTGCGTATCGGCGCCATGCGTTGCCACTCACAGGGTCTGACCATCAAGCTGAAGAAGGATGTGCCGCTCGACGAAGTGACCGACATCATCGCCAAGGCCAATCAATGGGTAAAAGTTGTTCCGAATGAGCGTGAAATCAGCGAACGGGAACTGACGCCAGCCGCCGTGACCGGTACCTTGACGGTGCCGGTGGGTCGTTTGCACAAGCTGGCAATGGGCCCGGAGTACCTGGGTGCCTTTACCGTGGGCGATCAGCTGTTGTGGGGTGCTGCCGAGCCTTTGCGCCGCATGCTGCGCATTTTGCTGGATAACTGATTGATTGCTTGACGAAAAAAGCCGGAGCGCAAGCCCCGGCTTTTTTGTTTTGAATAGCCGCGTACATCACAAGCAAGTTTAGCTTGCTTCGCTAACCTCCTGATGTTATTTTAATAATTCCGATTTCGACGCTCAGGGTGGCGCCGTGGCCAAAAAAATAGACGACAAATTAAAAAACCTTAAATATCGCAAGTCCGCTTTGGCGGTCGCCACATGCCTGGCTTTTTCGGGCTTGCCGTTTGTTGCGCATGCAGCAGGCCTTGGTAAAGTTACCGTTTTCTCTGCGCTAGGCCAGCCGTTGCGTGCCGAGGTTGAGTTGTCGGCAACGCGCGAAGAGCTATCCGGCATGAAGGCACAACTTGCTTCGCCAGATGCGTTCAAGCAAGCAGGTTTGGACTATGCGTCAACGCTGATCGGGATTAGGTTCTCAATCGATAAACGGGCCAATGATCAGTCAATTATCAAGTTGAGCTCCGATAAGCCAATCAACGATCCCTTTGTGGATATGTTGCTGGAGCTAAGCTGGCCTGCTGGTCGTTTGGTGCGTGAATATACTTTCCTGCTTGATCCGCCAGAGATTGCCGCTAGAGCAGTTGCCCCGGTGATTCCTGCGCTGGCCAAGCCTTCCGCACAAAATAAGCCGATAACTGAAGTGCGGCCCAGTTCCTTGCTGGAAGATAAATCGCCGGCTAAAGCTGATGTGGGCAAACCACGAGCCAAAGAATCTGTCCGGCAATCCCCCGGCGTTGATACACGTGAAGTAAAGCGTGGCGACACGCTGAACAAAATTGCGAATGAAGTAAAGCCGGAAGGTGTTTCTCTCGACCAGATGCTGGTTGGGCTGTTCCGTTCCAATCAGGAGGCTTTTGATGGCGGCAACATGAATCGCCTGAAAGCCGGCAGGATACTGTCCGTTCCTGAAAAATCTGCGCTTGAAGCGATACCTGAAAGTGACGCAAAGAAAATCGTTGTTGCTCAGTCTTCCGACTGGAATGCTTATCGCCGGAAGTTGTCCGGAATTGCTGCGCAATCACCAGTAAAAGAAGAAGCGGCCAAGCAGGAGTCGACTGGCAAAATTACACCCAAGGTCGAAGACAGGGCGTCTGCAGCGGTTGAAGCTAAAGATCAGGTCAAGGTTTCCAAAGCGGAATCTGTGGCTAGTAAGCCTGGTCCGTTAGCCAAAGGCGTCGAAGAAGATCAGATTTCCAAGGGAAAAGCATTGAAGGAAGCCAATGATCGCTTGGCTAGCCTTGAAAAAAATATAACAGAGTTGCAAAAACTCGTTGAACTGAAAAATCAAAACCTTGCTGACCTGCAAAAACAGTCAGTTGCTAAAGCAGCGCCTGCGACATCTTCTGCCCCTGTGCCGATTGCGCCGTTGCCTGCCAAGCCTGATCCCGTTGTGGAAAAACCTGCTGAGAAATTGGTCGATAAACCGGTTGAGCTAAAATCGGCCAAGCCTACTGAGGTTGCCGTTTCTGGCCCTGAGTTATCAAAGTCGGAGATCAAGCCAGAAGTTCTGCCGCAACCAAAGCCTAAGCTTGCGCCCCCTCCTCCGCCCCCCGAAGAGCCAGACTTCTTGAATGATTTGCTTGAAGATCCCATGACGCTGGCTGCTGGTGGCGGCATACTGGCTTTGCTTGCCGGCCTGTTTGTTTACAAGCGCCGTCGTTCGGGTGCGGGTGATAAGCAATTGCCGGGTAGTAGCACTACGTTGAATCCGAACAATAGTCTGACAGCCAATTCGGTGTTTAGAAGTACGGGTGGTCAAAGCGTCGATACCTCAAACGCACCTGCACAGACTGATTTCAGTCAAGCGGGGCCTGGCAGTATCGATACGGATGAAGTCGATCCGGTCGCCGAGGCAGATGTCTACATGGCTTACGGTCGTGATGCTCAGGCCGAGGAAATTTTGCTTGAAGCGAAGCAAAAGGACATCAAGCGCTACGCCATTCACCTCAAACTGCTTGAGATTTATGCAAATCGAAAAAGCCTCTCGCAATTTGAAACCCTGGCCACTGAGCTTTACGGCGAGACAGGTGGCGTTGGTGCCGAGTGGGAGAAAGCTTCTGCGATGGGCGCCAAGCTTGATCCTCCGAACCCGCTTTATGGTGGAGTGACACAGGCTGCGATGCCCGCTTTTGATGCGAACGCAACCGTTATTGTTTCTTCTCAAAATCTTAAAAATACCGTGGCAATGCCTGGGCAGTTGGCGCAACTCGCTGAAGAGGCTGCTGCGCCAGATTCAGCATTTGCCTTGCCGGAAATTGTCCCGCAGCCTGAGGCTAAGACTGGGATTGCTGCTACCTCGGAACTTGCCAGTCTTGATTTTGACCTTGGCATGGATGGCGACGCGGACTCTGAACCGACTGCTCTTCTCACGGAAACTGATAAAGATATTTCCGTTCCGTCTCCTGAAGCAGACGTAAGCGCGGATGCGCTTGATTTTGATATCGGGGGGACTCCTGCTATTGCCAAGCCCGTGGAAGCGGAAGTGGATACGGGCGTTGTCGGTCTGGATTTCAACCTGACGGATGTTGAAACGGAATCAGACACAGTTGTCAGCCAGGCTCCTGAGCCAGTGGTTGATAGCGATCTGGATTTTGATATTACTTTTGACGAAAGCCCGGTTTCTGCCACGGCTGCCAAAACAACTGACGTTACCTCGATATCCGATATGCTCGATATCGGTGAGGCCGACGATAAAGAAATTGAGTTCGATGTTGAATTGTCCAAATCGACGGTGCTTGGCCAAGCGGCTCATGAACCGTCTTTTGACCTTTCATCGATCAGTCTTGACCTTGATGATGCAGTTGCAAGTGCTCAGCCGGATTCGGTTGCACAGCTTGCCAAAGCTGGGGTTGTTGAATTACCTGATTTTTCGATCGAGCAGGCTGAAACCGTCGTTATCCCGCAATTGGGGGGAGAGTCGGACGTTTTCGATGAGTCCGATGGCGACTCTTCAAGCGAAGAAGTCACGACCAAGCTTGATCTTGCCAAAGCCTACGAAGAAATGGGCGATCTTGATGGCGCGCGCGAGTTGCTCGAAGAAGTGCTGAAAGAAGGCAATGCCGAGCAAAAAGAAAAAGCGAAGTCGATCATTTCCAAAATAGGTTAAAAAGAACGCTCGCAACTAACTGAAGGCCGTAGCCCTGTGGGGCTACGGTTTTTCTTTTTATACATTTGATCCCGTCGATTATTGGAAATTTGTGCCGAGATCAATCCTGCATCCCGCTGTCTATATTCTCCTATGGCTAATGTCGTTAGTGCTTCTTCAATTGCTTGAGGGCTGGTCGCTGGTGATGGCTTTCTTTGCATTACCACTGCTTGGGCGGATTGCGCTGCTACGGGCACGAAGGCTTGTCTGGCGTGCGCGCTGGTTGATCTTGTCATTAAGTATGGTTTTCCTCTGGGGTGTTGCTGGCGAGCCGTTGTTGCCCGGTTTCTCGATGCCGACCCGTGAAGGATTACAGGAGGCGCTGATTCATCTTGGGCGTTTGATCCTCGTGTTGATTGCGGTTGCAGCCTTCCTCGAGTTGATGCCGCTACCGGCTTTGCTTGGCGGGACAAGGCAGTTACTGGTGTTTTTAAGACACTTCGGCTTTGATTCGGATCGTGCAGTCGTTCGCTTGATGCTGGTATTGCATTATGTCGAGGCGTTGCCGAGCCCACGCGACTGGCGTTTTTTGCTTGCTACGCCCAGTTCCCCTGTTCAAACGATTGGTTCGCCAGGTCTGGTCGAATGCGTTGAGGTTTCCTATCGTTCGATGCGCAATATTGATTACTTCGTGCTAATGATGGCTTGCGTGGCATTTCTGGTCTGTTGTTTCCAATAGGCGACTAAAATGAGAATCGCTCTTGGGATTGAGTACGACGGTAGTGCATTTCATGGTTGGCAGAAGCAACCCTCCGGCCGCACTGTGCAAAACGAACTGGAGTTTGCGCTTGCACGGATTGCCGGTGTTCAAGTGGATGTCGTTTGTGCCGGGCGAACCGATGCAGGGGTGCATGCAACCGGCCAGGTAGTGCATTTTGATACTTACGTCGAGCGCCCCATGACGGCTTGGGGGCGAGGTGTGAATGCGTTTCTGCCTCCTGCGGTTGCCGTCCGTTGGGTGCAACCGGTCGCTGATGATTTCCACGCACGCTTTTCTGCTTATGGTCGTCGTTACCGCTATATATTGCTCAATCGACCACAACGCCCGGGGCTGTGGGAAGGGCGAGTGGGTTGGTACCATCATCCACTTGATGTCGAGGTGATGCAGCAGGCTGCTGCGCTATTGATTGGCGAGCATGACTTCTCGGCCTTCCGGGCTGCCGGCTGTCAGGCTAAAACACCCATAAAATTACTGCGTCAGGCGAGTGTTCGCAGGGAGGGTGATCTAATCCTCTTTGATTTTGAAGCGAGTGCTTTTCTGCATCATATGGTGCGAAATCTGGTGGGCAGTCTTGTTTATGTCGGCCAGGGAAAAAATCCGCCGGGCTGGATAGCTGAGCTACTTACAATGGCTGACCGTCGCCTCGCCGCGCCGACTTTTGCGGCAGGGGGACTTTATCTGATCGGCGTTCAGTACGAAGCACATTGGCGTCTGCCGGTTGTGACCGAGGAAAGTTTTTTGCCTGGTTAATCCGCATTGTAAAAACAGGAGTTTTAGTTTGATGAAACCACGCATCAAGATCTGTGGTCTGACTCGTATTAAAGATGTTCAGGTTGCAGTTGAAGCCGGTGCAGATGCAATCGGGCTAGTTTTTTATCCGCCGAGTCCGCGCTTTGTTGATCTGCAAAGCGCATCGATGTTGGCGCACGCCATTGCGCCCTTTGTTAGTGTAGTCGGCTTGTTCGTTAATGCTGATCCGGTCGTTGTTCGCGAAACGTTAGCCGCAGTGCCAATCCATTTGCTGCAGTTTCATGGTGAAGAGAGCGAAAGTTATTGTTGTCAGTTTGATCGGCCCTACATCAAGGCCGCTCGCGTCAAGCCAGGAATGGATTTGGTACAATACGCAGCTGATTTTCCGACTGCGCAGGCAATTTTGCTCGATGCCTTTGTTGATGGTTACGGTGGTAGCGGTCAGGTTTTTGACTGGACTTTGATTCCGCCGGCTTTGGGCAAACCGATTGTGCTTTCAGGCGGGCTTGATGCCGGCAATGTTGGTGACGCCGTTCGGCGGGTGTGCCCGGCAGCGGTAGACGTATCTTCGGGCGTTGAGGTAAGCAAGGGAATCAAGGACGCAGAAAAAATTCGCGCTTTCGTGGCTGCCGTGCGAGTCCTTGATTGCTGCTGATTGATTGAAGCAGAACTGGATAGCAATATATGCGCAAGAATCACGGCGGTCGTACCCGTAGTTGCTGGCGACACCACTTCGCCAACCATATCTGAGGCATAAGGCGTTTCTCTGAATCGTCCGTATGTATTTTTGCTTTTGTTGCAATTCCCTCAAGGAAAATTTATGGTTACCTCACATTACGATTTGCCTGATGCGCGTGGTCACTTTGGTCAGTACGGTGGCGTTTTTGTTTCCGAGACACTGATCGCCGCACTTGAAGAGCTCAAAGAAGCCTATGCCTTTGCGCAGCGCGATCCTCTTTTTACCGCTGAATTCGAGTACGACCTCAAGCACTTTGTAGGCCGGCCGAGTCCGGTTTATCACGCCAAGCGTTGGTCAGAATTACTTGGTGGCGCTCAGATTTATCTTAAACGTGAAGATCTGAATCACACTGGCGCGCACAAAATAAATAATTGTATCGGTCAGGCCATGCTGGCCCGTCGCATGGGCAAGCCACGGGTAATTGCAGAAACAGGTGCCGGTCAGCATGGCGTTGCAACTGCCACCGTGGCGGCTCGTTTCGGCATGGAGTGCGTCGTCTATATGGGGTCGGAGGACATCAAGCGACAGGCTGCAAATGTCTACCGCATGAAGCTTTTGGGTGCCACCGTTGTACCGGTGGAAAGCGGCTCAAAAACGCTTAAGGATGCCTTGAACGAGGCGATGCGTGACTGGGTCACGAATGTTTCCAATACGTTTTACATCATCGGTACTGTGGCTGGCCCACATCCTTATCCAATGATGGTCCGCGATTTCCAAACGGTGATTGGCAAGGAGTCGATTGTTCAGATGCAGGCACAGTGCGGTCGTCAGCCGGATGCAGTGATTGCCTGTGTGGGTGGCGGATCGAACGCAATGGGGATTTTTCATCCATATATTCCGGTCGAGGGCGTTCGCCTGATCGGAGTTGAGGCAACTGGCGAAGGGATTGAAACGGGACGTCATTCTGCTTCGCTAACGGCGGGGCGGCCTGGTGTTCTGCACGGCAACCGGACTTATCTGCTACAGGATGAGAATGGTCAGATCATCGAGACGCACTCGATTTCGGCCGGTCTTGATTATCCTGGCGTTGGCCCCGAGCACGCCTGGCTTAAGGATTCCGGGCGGGCAGAATATGTCGGCATTACCGATGCCGAGGCGCTTGCTGCTTTTCATAGCCTGTGCCGGCTCGAAGGTATTATTCCTGCGCTTGAATCCAGTCATGCCATTGCTTACGCCACCAAGCTTGCGCCCACCTTGCCGAAAGACAAGATTCTGCTGGTTAACCTCTCGGGTCGCGGTGACAAGGATATGCACACCGTCGCTGAAAAATCCGGCATCCAATTCTGATCATGTCAAAAATACAAGCTACTTTCGAGCGCCTTCAGGCGCAAGGCCGTAAGGCGCTGATTCCATTTATTACTGCTGGCGATCCTGATCCGGCACTAACCGTATCGCTGATGCACACGCTGGTTGAGGCAGGTGCCGACATTATTGAGCTCGGTGTTCCGTTCTCAGACCCGATGGCTGATGGCCCGACCATCCAGCGCGCTTCCGAGCGTGCCTTGCTGAAGGGCGTCAGTCTGCGCAAGGTATTGGGGATGGTGGCCAATTTCCGTGCAGACGACAACGAAACTCCCGTGGTTTTGATGGGCTATGCCAATCCGATTGAGGCGATGGGCATCGACACCTTTGCCGCTGCTGCTTACGATGCGGGAGTCGATGGGGTGCTGGTTGTTGATTATCCGCCGGAAGAAAGCGTCGAGTTTGCGCAGGCAATGCGTGCGAATTCGCTGGCACCGATCTTCCTGCTGGCGCCAACATCGACGGCCGACCGGATTTCGCAGGTTGGTGCGCTGGCTAGTGGTTACGTTTATTACGTCTCACTCAAGGGCGTTACTGGTTCTGCTGCCCTTGACGTTGACGCGGTGGCTGCCCGTATTCCCGAAATTCGTGCCAGAACAGGTGTTCCGGTTGGTGTTGGTTTCGGTATTCGTGATGCCGCGACAGCCGGTGCGGTGGCACGGATCGCCGATGCGGTGGTGGTCGGTAGCCGGATTATCGAAGAGCTTGAACAGTCTACACCGGAGAACGCGTGCGCTCGTGTTCATGCGCTGGTCGCTGACATCAGGCGTGGCATCGACAATGCTACGGCTGGGCAACAGCAGCTTGCTTCAGCAGATGCTAGTCAAGGAATATCATGAGCTGGTTGAACAAACTTCTGCCCCCGAAAATCAAGCGCAACGAGACCGGTGTCGCACGCAAGTCTTCGCTGCCGGAAGGCCTGTGGAGTAAGTGCCCTTCGTGTGAGGCTGTGCTTTATGCGACTGACCTCGTTAATAATCTGCATGTTTGTCCTAAATGCGGACATCACAATCGTCTGAATGCACGGGCGCGCATTGACCTTTTGCTTGACCCGGAAGGTCGTTTTGAAATTGGTGCCGAAGTTCTGCCTGTTGATAGTCTCAAATTCAAGGATAGCCGGCGTTATATAGAGCGCTTGCAGGATGCTGCAGAAAGCACTGGCGAGACTGATTCACTGGTTGTCATGCAGGGGGCAATCAAGATGCTGCCGGTGGTTGTTGCGGCCTTCGAGTTCGATTTTATGGGTGGATCGATGGGGTCGGTGCTGGGCGAGCGCTTCGTGCGCGGGGTACAGACAGCGGTTGAGCAGGGCATGCCTTTCATTTGCGTTGCTGCTTCGGGCGGTGCACGTATGCAGGAAGGCCTGTTTTCTCTGATGCAGATGGCCAAGACGACGGCTGCACTGACTAAACTTTCAGAAGCCGGGCTCCCCTTCCTCTCAATTCTTACCGATCCGACGATGGGCGGCGTTTCTGCGTCTTTTGCCTTTATTGGCGATGTCGTCATTGCTGAGCCAGGTGCCTTGATCGGCTTTGCCGGGCCGCGTGTGATTGAGCAAACAGTGCGCGAAACGCTGCCAGAAGGTTTTCAGCGCTCTGAATTTTTGCTTGAAAAAGGCGCTATTGACATGATTGTTGATCGTCGTGAAATGAAAGATAAAGTCGCACAGTTGCTGGCGCTGTTGCAAAAACAGCCGGTTGCGGCCTGACTGTGTCAGGTGGAGAGCAGCCGAAGACGCTGGCTGGCTGGCTGGCGTATCTCGAATCACTTCATCCGAAAGGGCAGAGCGGGATCGAACTCGGCCTTGAGCGTGTTGCCTGCATCAAGGAGGCCCTTGGTCAGAAGCCTTATTGCCCGCTAATCATCGTCGGCGGCACTAACGGCAAAGGTTCGACCTGCGCTTATCTAGAAGCGATCTATACCTTTGCGGGCTATCGTGTTGGTTGCTATACCTCGCCACATTTGCTTGATTACAACGAGCGCGTGCGTATCGACGGTGTGCCGATTGACGATGCTTCTCTGTGCACTGCGTTTGCCCGCGTCGAAGCGGCGCGTCAAACGGCCGGTGATGTTGCCCTGACTTATTTTGAGTTCGGCACGCTGGCTGCGTGGGAAGTTTTTTCTGTACATGAAGTCGATGTCTTGATTCTCGAAGTCGGTCTCGGTGGCCGGCTGGATGCGGTTAATGTCTATGATGCTGATTGCGCTATCGTTACTGGCGTTGCGCTTGATCACACCGATTGGCTGGGCGACTCGCGTGCGAGTATTGGCTTCGAAAAGGCCGGTATCTACCGCGCCGGGAAAACGGCACTCTGCGCTGATCCAGACGCGCCACAGTCGCTCATTGATCATGCGCAGTTGCTCAACGCCGATCTGCAACTGCTGGGGCGTGATTTTGGCTATTTTGGCGATAAGACACAGTGGGCATTCTGGGGGCGTAACCAATTACGTCGTGGCGGTCTGGCTAACCCGGCTTTGCGCGGCAAATGCCAGTTACGCAATGCGTCGGTAGTTCTGGCGGCTATCGAGTCGCTTAAAGATACGCTGCCTGTGTCAATGCAGGCTATCCGGCGTGGCCTGCTTGAACTGGATGTGCCCGGCCGTTTTCAGGTGTTGCCGGGTCGTCCAGCAGTCGTACTTGATGTCGCACACAATCCGCAGGCAGTTGCTGGTCTGGTCGATAATCTCGGCGATATGGGGTTTTTCGAGAAGACGATTGCTGTAGTTGGCATGCTTGGCGACAAGGATATTGCGGGTGCTTTGGCGCCACTGGCAGGTAAAGTGGATGTATGGTTGCTGGCTACTCTTGATGTGCCACGAGGTGCACCGGTGACGATGCTGGCAGGCGTCGTGGCCAATGCCAAGCTAGGCGGCCGTGTTGAATGCTTTGCTTCGCCCGACCTTGCGTTTGACTGTGCTGCCAAGCTGGCAGGGGAAAATGATAGAATCCTCGTCTTTGGATCGTTCTATACCGTTGCGGCTGTAATGCGCGCGGTGAAAGACCGTCGTTGAAATCCCCGATAGTCCAGACTTTACTGGTTTCATAAAACTGATGGCTGAATCTTCTGACGCGCAATTGCAACTGAAAAAACGGGCCCGTCGTCGTCTGGTTGGTGCGATTGCCTTTGCTGGCCTGGCCGCCATTGTCCTGCCTATGGTCATGGACGAGGAGCCGAAGCAACAGGTGCAGGATGTTCAAATTCGTATTCCTGGTCAGGATCAGGCATCGTTTAATCCCAAAGCATTGCTTGCCAAGCCTGTTGTAGCAACAGAAAAACCCGTCGATAAAGTTGCCGAAAAGCCGGCATTGCTAAATTCCGCAGAGTTACCAGTGGCGAAGCCCTTGGTTAAGCCCGTTGAAAAAATAGTAGAAAAGCCGGTCGACAAAAAAAGCGAGAAGCCGGCAGAAAAAGTGAATGAAAAACCGCCTGCCACAAAAGCTGGCAAGGTGCCTCCTGAGGATGCACAGCGTGCTGCTTCGATTCTTGGCGGGAAACCTGCAGAGGGCGCAGCCAACGGCAATGGTCAATATGTGGTTCTCGTAGGTGCCTATGCCAATATGGCTAACGTCAAGCAATTGCAGGGCAAAATCAGTGAGCTTGGCGTTAAAACATTTACTGAGCCGCTGGATTCTCCGCAGGGTAAAAAGACACGCTTACGCGCTGGTCCGTTTGCGAATCGTGATGCTGCTGACAAAGCACTTGAGCGGATGAAGCGGATTGGCGTGGGCGGAGTTGTCGCACCCAAGTAATGACTGCTTTTGATTACGTTGCTGTCGGTATTGTTGCTGCATCGCTGGCGCTCGGTTTGTGGCGCGGGGTTGTTGGCGAAATAATTGCGCTGGTAGCTTGGATTCTGGCGTTTTTTGCTGCTAAAACGTGGGGTTCAGATACAGCACAAGCAGTATTCAGCGGGATTGCAGACACTGCGCTACGAATTGTCGCTGGTTGGGTGTTGGTTTTTGTTGTCGTGCTGGTGTTGATGGCGCTGTTGCGACTTGCGGTGCGCAGTTTGCTGAAGGCGCTTGGCTTGACATTAACAGATCGTCTGCTCGGCTTGATTTTTGGTTTTGTCCGTGGTGTCGTGATTGTTCTTTTGTTAGTCGCAGTCGGTGGAATGACGGCGGTTCCCAAAGAAAAATGGTGGGGTGAGGCGCAGTTTTCTGCGCCACTCGAGACAGCAGTTCTGGCCAGTAAGCCCTGGCTACCGCCGGAAGTGGCTAAACGGATTCGATTCAGGTAGGAAAAACTATGTGCGGGATACTCGGAGTCGTTGCGACTACGCCGGTAAATCAGTTGTTATACGATGGCCTGATGGTCCTTCAGCATCGTGGTCAGGATGCTGCCGGGATTGCGACTGCGGAAGGTGATGCCTTTCATATGCACAAGGGGCCAGGTCTGGTTCGTGATGTTTTTCGCACCCGGAATATGCGTGCCTTGCCCGGTAATATGGGTATTGCTCATTGTCGCTACCCGACCGCCGGTTCATCGTCCGACTCTGCGGAGTCACAGCCTTTTTATGTGAATTCGCCGTTCGGTATTGTGCTTGGTCACAATGGTAATCTGACCAATGCCGAGCAGTTGAAGGAGGAGATGTTCCGCCAGGATTTGCGTCATATCAACACCAATTCTGATTCCGAGGTGTTGCTCAATGTGCTGGCGCATGAGATGCAGGCGACGGCCAAGGGTTTCCGCCTTGATCTCGATACCATTTTTGCGGCAGTCTCCGGGGTGCATCGCCGTTGTCGTGGGGCCTATGCAGTTGTGGTTCTGATTGCTGGTTACGGCTTGCTTGCCTTCCGTGATCCCTATGGGATTCGTCCGCTGGTTATCGGCACCAACGAGACGCCGGGCGGTACGGAATATCTTCTGGCGTCTGAATCGGTCGCGCTCGATACCCTTGGCTTCCAGGTATTGCGGGATGTTGAGCCTGGCGAAGCAATTTTTGTCGACCTTCAGCATCAGATGCATCATCGCCAATGTTCACAGAATCCGGTGCTTGCCCCCTGTATTTTTGAATATGTGTATCTGGCGCGTCCAGACTCGGTGATTGATGGCGTTTCCGTTTATGAAACACGCCTGCGCATGGGTGAGCATCTGGCTGACAAGGTTATTCGCAAGATTCCGGTTGAAGAAATCGATGTGGTTATCCCGATTCCCGATTCAAGTCGCCCATCGGCCATGCAACTCGCGCAACGCCTCGGTATTCCGTATCGTGAAGGCTTCGTAAAAAACCGCTATATCGGTCGAACATTCATCATGCCCGGCCAATCAACGCGCAGAAAATCAGTGCGCCAAAAACTGAACACCGTAGCGCAGGAGTTCAAAGGTAAGCGAGTATTGTTGGTCGATGACTCCATTGTGCGTGGCACCACCAGCCGCGAAATCGTCGAAATGGCGCGTGCGGCAGGTGCGCTCAAGGTTTATTTCGCTTCAGCCGCGCCACCGGTGCGCTATCCCAACGTTTACGGGATCGACATGCCGACGCGCAGTGAATTGATTGCAACCGGACGTAGCGATGAAGAAATTGCCTGTGAAATCGGTGCCGACGCGCTGGTTTATCAGGATCTCGACGCGCTGAAAGCCTCGATTCGGGATCTAAAGCCGACACTTTCCTGTTTTGATACCTCGTGCTTTGACGGCACTTACGTGACCGGTGATGTCACGCCAGAGTATCTCGATGCCATCGAGCAAGCGCGCGAAGGCAAAATCGCTGCGGCCAGCGAGGATGGCGGCGCATCACAGCAGATGCATCTGAACCTGATGTCGGTCGATTGATTTATGGATCGTAATTACCGTCTTGAAACGCTGGCTGTTCGCGAAGGGCAGGTACGTAGCCAATTCAACGAACACAGCGAAGCTCTCTATCTGACCTCCAGTTTTGTCTTTGACAGCGCTGCGCAGGCTGCGGCACGCTTTGCCGGTGAGGAGGAGGGCAACGTTTACTCGCGCTTCACCAACCCGACGGTTTCCGTTTTTCAGGAGCGTCTTGCCGCGCTTGAGGGCGCAGAAGCCTGCGTTGCCACGTCGTCGGGTATGTCGGCAATCCTCTCTTTAGTCATGGGGTTGTGCAGCGCGGGTGATCACATCGTTGCCTCTACCGGGTTGTTTGGCGCAACGCAGCAATTGCTTGGCAATATCATGACGCGCTTTGGCGTGCGCACTACTTTCGTCGCGCAGACTGATAATGCCGCCTGGGAAGCTGCAATTCTTCCCGAGACCAGGCTTTTCTTCCTTGAGACACCGTCCAACCCGCTGACTGAAATTGCCGATATTGCCGGGCTTGTTGCGATAGCGCATGCACATGGCGTTATTGTTGCAGTTGATAATTGCTTTTGCACGCCGATTCTGCAACGACCGCTGGATCTCGGCGCCGACCTCGTTGTGCATTCAGCAACCAAATATCTGGATGGCCAAGGGCGCGTCCTCGGTGGCGCGGTTGCCGGCCCGAAAAAACTGACGGATGAGGTGCTGAAGTTCTTGCGTACTGCCGGCCCGACATTGTCGGCATTCAATGCCTGGGTGCTGCTCAAGGGCCTTGAAACCTTGAAGATTCGTATGGATGCACAGTCGAATGGTGCGCTGGAACTGGCTCGCTGGCTCGAAGCGCATCCGAAGGTCGCGCGCGTGTACTACCCCGGGTTACCCTCGCATCCACAGTTTGCGCTGGCGCAACGTCAGCAGGCCAGTGGTGGCGGGATTATCTCTTTTGAAATCAAGGGTGCGCGTAGCGAAGCCTGGAAGGTCGTCGACAACTGCCGTTTGTTATCGATTACTGCCAATCTGGGCGATACGAAAACGACACTGACACATCCTGCGTCAACGACGCATGGCCGTATTACGCCCGAACAACGGTCTGCTGCCGGCATTACCGAGGCATTGCTGCGCGTCGCAGTCGGTCTGGAGGCCGTTGTTGATCTGCAGAACGATCTGGAATCCGGTTTGACAGCGATTTGAAGGTGTTGCCTTAACGCTTGGGTCGTGACAGGTCTTCACGCTCACTGGCGAGTTTTGCCAGCGCGGCCTTGATGCTGAGCGGCATCATCAGGTAGGTCATCATGCTTGAGCCCACACAAAGCAGCCAGAGCAACAGAAAGCCGATTGAATACGTTGCAGTTGCCGAGACTTCGATAGGCTCACCAAGCAGATAAAGCTGTCGCGGATCAATCACGGTAAAAAATACAACTTCTGCTACGCCGGCCGCGATAAATGCCGGCCATAGCACCCAAATTACATGTTTCATATGTTCTCCAAGCTTTCTGAATTTGCCATGAAAGACGGCAATGATTACCGAAAATCCGTAATAGTTAAAGGGCTATTTTAGCGCGGTCTGTAATATGCTCTGTGTATTCGTCTGTCGTGTTAGTATTCGCGCTCCTCGTGACGCCACTCATCAGTCTTGGCGTCCGTCCGATGTGGCCTGGCATTCTCGCCTCGCCCGACTCACAATCCCTGAGTGTTTGCCCAGACTGGTTCGTGTATTGATGGCAGCCCATGTGGTTTTGCCGGCACGCATGGCAAACGCCTGGAGTTCTCCCGCATGAAATTTACCGAACTGGGTCTCGCACCCGAGATCCTTCGTTCCATTGCCGATCAAGGCTACGAAATACCTACTCCGATTCAGGCTCAGGCGATTCCGGTTGTATTGGCCGGGCGCGATTTGATGGCTTGCGCGCAAACAGGCACCGGCAAGACCGCCGGTTTTACCCTGCCGATCCTGCATCGTCTGGCTGCCAGTCGTACTACTGGTAGCGCCGGCCCGCGTAAGATTCGCGCGCTGATCCTGACACCGACGCGCGAGCTCGCCGCGCAGGTTGAGGAAAGCGTCCGCACCTACGGCGCACATCTGCCGCTCAAATCGCTGGTGATGTTCGGCGGTGTCGGCATGAATCCGCAGATTTCGGCCTTGAAGAGCGGCATCGATATTTTGGTCGCCACGCCGGGTCGTCTGCTCGATCATTGTCAGCAGCGCAACGTCGATCTGTCATCGGTCGAAGTGCTGGTGCTCGACGAAGCTGATCGCATGCTCGATATGGGCTTCATCCATGATATCAAGCGTGTGATCGCACTGCTGCCGAAGAAGCGGCAGAGCTTGCTGTTTTCGGCAACCTTCTCCGACGAGATCAAGGCGCTGGCCAGTACCTTCCTGGTTAAGCCAGAATATGTCGAGTCTGAGCGTCGCAATACGGCGTCCGAGCTGGTTAAACAAAGCGTCTACAAGGTCGACCGTGAGCGCAAGCGCGACTTGCTGGTCGAGTTGATTCGTGAAAAAGGCTGGTATCAGGTGCTGGTCTTCACGCGTACCAAGTGGGGTGCCAACGGGCTGGCCGATAAACTGCTG
>CAJBIL010000489.1 GCA_903953145.1 uncultured beta proteobacterium | reverse complement strand
CTTCAGCAATCGAGCTCACATACGGAACAATCATGATGCCCATCACCAAGCCGGCGGAGAGCATGTTAAAGCCCGGCAAATCGGTAATGAACATTTGCAGTAACGGCGTCACCACGAGCAGGGCAAAGTAGCCATACACAATGGTCGGCACACCGCCGAGCAATTCAAGGAAAGGCTTGGCGATTTCACGCACTTTGTGTGGCGCGAACTCGGAAAGATAGATGGCGATAATCGTACCCAGCGGAATCGCCACACCCAGACCAACTAGCGAACTGGTGATGGTACCTGACACCAGAACCATGATGCCGTAATGCGCATCATCAAAGAGCGGCGTCCATTGGGTATCGGTAAAAAAGTCCCACAAGGAAACGTGTTCAAAAAGAACAATCGACTCTTTGATCAGGATAAAAACAATACCCAGCGTTGTGGCCACCGAAACCAGCGCCGCCATCAGTAGCACCATCTCGATGGCGCGTTCTTTCAGGTGGCGACTATAGCGTCGCGACAACCGCGCACTGACGTTCTCTACGGGGGTAATCATCGGGGGTTTTTCGTTCAAGGCAATTGAAGACATGGGGAAACACTACGCCTAGTTTACTTTAAGGAAAATCGAGGTGCCGGCTACCAGAATGAGCTTGATAACCGGCAGATTCCGCAATTACATCTTGGCTTCGCGCTTGAGCAAATCTTCGATTTTCAGACCCACTTCTTCCTTGCCACCGAACACGGTGCCGAGCTTCTTGTGCTTGAAGTGATCAGCAGCGATGTCGTAGGCTTTTTGCGGCAGCGCCACATACTTCACCTCCTTGACCAGCTTCGGGGCATTCTTGAGGTAATACTCGACAAATTCCATGATCTCTGGCTTGTCCATCGACTTGGCATTCACGTAGATGAAGATCGGGCGCGACAACGGCGCATAGGTACCGCTTTCAACCGCTTCCGGGGAAGGCAGAACCGGGCCCTTGCCGCCATCAATGCCTACGGCTTTCAGCTTTTTCTGGTTTTCCAGATAGTAAGCAAAACCAAAGTAGCCGAGGCCACCCTTGTCACGCGAGACACCCTGAACCAGCACGTTGTCATCTTCTGACGCCGTGTAGTCGCCGCGTGAGGATTTTGCCTTACCAACAACGGCCTCAGTGAAGTAATCAAAGGTACCCGAATCGGCGCCCGGGCCATAGAGCTTGAGCGGCACATCCGGGAAGGCCGGATTGACTTCATTCCAGCTCTTCAGCTTGCCCTGCGCGCCCGGCTCCCAGATTTTTTTGAGCTCGGCAACCGTCAGCGTCTTGGCCCAGTCGTTTTGTGGATTGATCACAACGGTCAGCGCATCGTAAGCAATCGGCAGCTCAACATACTGAATCCCGGCTTCCTTACAGGCATCCATTTCCTTGGCCAGAATCGGACGCGACGCATTGGAAACGTCGGTTTCACCACGGCAGAATTTTTTGAAGCCACCACCAGTACCGGAAATACCCACGGTTACCTTGATCGCATTCTTCTTGAGTTTCTGGAAATCCTCAGCCACGGCCTCGGTGATTGGATAAACGGTGCTTGATCCATCAACCTTAACGATCTGGGCGAAGCTTGACGAAGAAGCTGCAATCCCCGCAAAAGCAAGCGCCAGCATGGCAGTAATTTTAGCGATTTTCATCCAACATTCTCCTGAGAGTAAATACTGCTTAAGCACTACAAAACACGCCGCAACGCAGCAATGAAAAATAGTCTACCCCGCGAATGTTACGACTCTGTTACATCAGGATGAAACCGCCTCTCGCACGGCCGCAGCCAGCTTTTCGGCTGCTGCAAGCACCTTGTCCGCATCACGCCCTTCGACCATCACCCGCAACAAGGGCTCTGTGCCCGAAGCACGCAGCAGCACCCTGCCCGCCCCATCCAGCCCAGCTTCGACCTCGCGCTGTGTGCTGGCAATCAACGCATGCTCTTTCCAGGGAAAGCCTTTGACCAGCGGCACATTGATCAGTTTTTGCGGGTACAGCGTCAGGCTGCCGAGCAAGGCCTGCAAATCACCGCCCGCTTCGCGCAGGGCGGAGAGCACCTGCAAGGCGGAGACGATGCCGTCGCCGGTGGTGTGCTTGTCGAGACAAAGAATATGCCCCGAGTTCTCGCCGCCATAGAGCCAGCCTTTTTGCTTCAATAACTCCATGACGTAACGATCACCCACCGACGCCCGGGCAAATGGCACGCGCAGTTCAGCCATCGCATGCTCAAAAGCCAGATTGGTCATCAAGGTACCGACCACACCGGCCACCGCCCCCTGGCGCAAACGGCTGCGCACAACGGCAAACAGCAACTGATCGCCGTCATAAACATTACCGGCGGCATCGACCATCATCACCCGGTCACCATCCCCATCCAGCGCAATGCCAAGATCCGCCTGCTGCGCCAGTACCGCCTCACGCAATGCACGTGGCGCCGTGGCGCCCACATCTTCATTGATGTTCAGGCCGTTAGGCTCGGTGCCGATGGTGCTCACTTCAGCGCCCAACTCGTGCAACACATGCGGCGCAATGTGATACGCCGCACCATGCGCGCAATCGACGACAATTTTCAGGCCGCGCAGGTCAAGGTCATTCGGGAAGGTGCTCTTGCAAAATTCGATATAGCGGCCGGCCGCATCGTTGATGCGCCGTGCGCGCCCCAATTCAGCAGAATCAACACAGGTCAGCGGCGCATCAATGCCGGCTTCGATTTCAGCTTCAATCGCATCGGGCAACTTGGTGCCGTACGCCGAGAAAAACTTGATGCCGTTATCGTAGTAAGGGTTGTGCGAGGCCGAAATCACGATCCCGGCCTGCAAGCGCAATGCCCGGGTGAGGTAAGCAACCGCCGGGGTCGGCATCGGCCCGACCAGGCAAACATCAACGCCCGCCGCTGAAAACCCGGCCTCCAGCGCGGCTTCGAGCATGTAGCCGGAGATCCGGGTGTCTTTCCCGATCAGCACCGCCGGTCGCTCACCGGTTTGCGGGTAGCCGCGCGACGCTTCGTGCGCGATCAGCACTTTACCGGCTGAATACCCCAGCCGCATCACAAAATCCGGCGTAATCGGCGCCTCACCTACCCGCCCGCGCACGCCATCGGTACCAAAATATTTTCTTGTCATTTTTAGACTCCTTACTGCCTACCGGACCGGCAATTTCATTGCAGGTCTATTACAAACCGTCATTCTACTGAAACCTTTGCCACTTGGCCTGCCTAACCATGCTTTGGCGACACGGGGGAGGTACCGATGAAGCTGAAATTTCATCGAATTGAAATCCCGCTGTAATCCTGACTGCCTAAAGTCCGTCGTCAGGATAACAAGGAGATAAAAAGATGACAGCAACGTTGATCAGCACCAGAGAACACACCCGCCCCGCCCGCCACAACCTGTCGGTTAGCATCACAGACAGCGACCGCGAAATTCGCGAAGCACAAAAACTGCGTTACCAGATATTTGCCGGGGAGCTTGGCGCCAATTTGCAAACGCGCACGCCCGGTGTCGATCAGGACATTTACGACCCCTATTGCGAACACCTCGTTGTTCGTGATGAAAACTCCGGTGCAGTGGTCGGCACCTACCGCATTTTGTCACCCGAAAAAGCAGCCAAAATCGGTGGCTATTACTCTGAAAATGAATTCGACCTGACCCGCTTGCAGCATTTACGCCCGCGCATGGTGGAAAT
>CAJBIL010000488.1 GCA_903953145.1 uncultured beta proteobacterium | reverse complement strand
GCCGACATCATGACCCAGCCGCACCAAAAAGCGATTCTTCCCGACCTCGCCGCCGGCTGCTCGATGGCCGATATGGCCAATCTGGCCAAAGTCGAGCGCTGCTGGCGTGAGCTGAACAGCGTGCTGAATGCCGACGAGCAGATTACCCCGGTCACCTACATCAACTCAGCCGCCGACCTCAAAGCCTTCTGCGGCGAGCGCGGCGGTATCGTCTGCACCTCGTCAAATGCCGGCACGATTGCCAAATGGGCATTCGAGCGCCGCGAAAAAATCCTCTTCTTCCCCGATCAGCATCTTGGTCGCTGGACGGGCGCGCAGATGGGTATCCCGCTCGACGAAATGATGGTCTGGGACCCGGATCTCGAACTCGGCGGCCTGACGCCGGCGCAGATTCAAAAAGCGAAACTGCTGCTCTGGAAGGGCCACTGCTCGGTGCATCAGATGTTCCAGCCGGCGCACATTCTGAAGTTCCGCAACCAGCACCCGGACGGTCTCGTCATCTCGCATCCCGAATGCAGCTACGAGGTGTGCAAACAGTCCGACTACGTTGGGTCGACCGAGCACATCGTGCGAACGATCAAGGAAGCTGCGCCCAATACACACTGGCTGGTTGGCACCGAATTGAACCTCGTCAACCGGCTGGCCGAGGAAGTGAAGCACGAGGGCAAAGTCGTCAAATTCATGGCGCCGACGGTCTGCATGTGTTCAACCATGCAGCGCATTGACCCGCAACATCTGGCGTGGACGCTGGAAAATCTCGCTGACGGGAATATCGTTAATCAGATCAAGGTGCCCGATCACGAAGCGCCACTGGCAAAACTCGCGCTTGACCGGATGCTCGCCGTTTCCTGAACACAGGAGAATGAACCCATGCTGACTTCTCTGATTTACATCAGTAGCGCTACGCACGAAATGGACGACGCTGAGTTGGATCAGTTATTAGCTGAAGCCCGGGCAGAGAATCTTGCGCTTAACATCTCCGGCATGCTGCTCTACTCCGGCGGAACATTCATGCAGGTTCTTGAAGGCGAAGAGGATGTGGTGTTGCGCCTGTACGCGCAAATAATCAACGATCCACGCCACAAGAACGTGACGCTAATTGAGCGCCAGGAAACCGAAATACGATGTTTTCCCGACTGGTCGATGGGCTTTCGCCGCATAAGCAGCGGCGAGTCGGGCGGCAAATCCGGCGCCGTTAAAAAACTGACGGATTTTCTGGCCGAAGCAAGCACCCGCACTACCCCCGGTCTGGCGCTCAAACTGTTGCAGCAATTTGGCAAAGACGCCGAGTGACTCAGGTTCGATGATGCCGAGTCCAACCCTGCACATCGCCACCTACAACATTCACAAGGGCTTCTCGCAATTTAACCGGCGCATGATGGTGCACGAGCTGCGCGAGCGGCTGCGCACCCTCGGCCCGGACATCGTTTTTTTGCAAGAGGTACAAGGCCTGCATCTTGGCCACGCAGAAAATCACGCAAACTGGCCGGCGGGGTCGCAACACGATTTTCTTGCCGAAGATGTCTGGCAGGCCACCGCCTACGGCCATAACGTGGCCTACGATCACGGCCACCACGGCAACGCCATCCTGTCGCGCTATCCGATCCTGCATGCCCACAATCAGGACGTGACCCATTTGCGTTTTGAGCGGCGCGGCATGCTGCATTGTGCGGTGCAGCTACCGGGGCTGGCGCAGACCGTGCATTGTGTCTGCGTCCATCTGTCTCTG
>CAJBIL010000487.1 GCA_903953145.1 uncultured beta proteobacterium | reverse complement strand
GCTGTCTTCGGTTTCACCGGAGCGGTGCGAGATCACGGCGGTGTAGCCAGCGCGCTTGGCCATTTCGATGGCGGCAAAGGTTTCGGAGAGCGTACCGATCTGGTTGATCTTGATCAGGATCGAGTTGGCGATGCCCTTCTTGATCCCTTCCTTGAAGATGCGGGTGTTGGTCACAAAAACGTCGTCACCAACGATCTGCACGCTCTTGCCCAGGCGATCGGTGAGTAGCTTCCAGCCATCCCAGTCGCCTTCGGCCATGCCGTCTTCAATCGAGACAATCGGGAACTGATCAGCAAGGTTGGCCAGATAATCGACGAACTGCGCGGAGGTCAGCTCCAGCCCTTCGCCTTTGAGGTGATACTTGCCATCTTTGTAGAACTCGGATGCAGCGCAGTCGAGCGCGATCAGCACGTCTTCACCGGGGAAATAGCCGGCGATTTCGATGGCTTCGATCACCAGTTGCAGCGCTTCAGCATGGCTGCCCAGATTCGGCGCAAAACCGCCTTCATCGCCAACCGCCGTTGAGTGGCCTTTTTTGTCGAGCAACTTTTTCAACGCATGGAAAATCTCGGCACCGCAACGCAGCGCTTCGCGGAACGAAGTCTGGCTGACCGGCATGATCATGAATTCCTGAATATCCAGGCTGTTGTTGGCGTGCTCGCCACCGTTGATGATGTTCATCATCGGTACCGGCATCTGCATCGGGCCGGAGCCGCCAAAGTAGCGGTAGAGCGGCAGGCCGGACTCTTCAGCCGCGGCCTTGGCAACCGCCATCGACACAGCCAGCATGGCATTGGCGCCGAGCCGTGATTTGTTCTCGGTACCGTCGAGCTGGATCAAAGTCTGGTCGATGAAGGCTTGTTCCTGGGCGTCGAGGCCGATAATCGCTTCAGCGATCTCGGTGTTGACGTTTTCGACGGCCTGTAGGACGCCCTTGCCAAGATAACGCGCGGCATCGCCGTCACGCAGCTCAATGGCTTCACGCGAGCCGGTGGAAGCGCCGGACGGCACAGCCGCACGACCCATTACACCTGACTCCAGCAGCACATCACATTCAACCGTGGGATTACCGCGCGAGTCGAGAATTTCGCGGGCGACGACATCAACGACAGAGCTCATGCTTCTTCCTTTATTTCCAAAAATTAAATTGGCAAACCTTCGACGACCAGCATATTCATATCCGCAGCATCCTTGCGTGCTGCACGCGCAGCACGATATTCGGGCGAGTCGTAAAACTTTTTCGCGTGCTCGACCGAATCAAACTCGACGATCACCAGCCGTTGCGGTGCTGTCCATGGGCCCTCAAGCACATCAACGGCACCGCCGCGCACGAGATAACGACCGCCATGAGCGGCAATCGCGATCTGAGCTAGTCTTTTGTACTCTTCATAAGCCACCGGATCGTTGACTTTGGATTCAACGACGAGATAGCCCTTGCTCATAACTTCAGTTCCTCAAAGCCCGCGCCCTTGACCGCACGATCCAGCGCGACCAGGGTGGTCAGCAGGCTCGCCATGCGATCCAGCGGCCAGCTATTGGGGCCGTCGGATAAGGCTTTTTCCGGGCACGGGTGTGTTTCCATAAACAGCCCGGCAACACCTACAGCCACCGCAGC
>CAJBIL010000486.1 GCA_903953145.1 uncultured beta proteobacterium | reverse complement strand
GCAGTTGTGACGGTGACGGCGCTTCAGGCTTGAATCGACCACCGCGCGGCAATTTTCGGTATCTGTATGCGTTTAGTGCTGCAATTCGCTTAGCAGTTCCGGGTGTCGATCAAGCAGTCGAAACAGATTTGTCACTGCGGGTAGCGGGCGAGCTTTGGCGTTATTGTTTAAAAAATAAAAACAGTATCGGGCTGTAACCCGCGCCAGATGGCGTTCTAGCTCATGTGATTGATGGAGGTCCAATGAATACGGGCATCTCCAGAGGGTTGGGTAGTTAGAACGCCGATCCATAAGGGTTACAGGGCAGTCAGCTTTTAATTACTTGCCGATACAAAATCGCCCGAAAATCTCGCCCAACAAATCATCGGCCGTAAACTCGCCGGTGATTTCAGCCAGCGCGCGTTGCGCAAGACGAAGTTCTTCGGCGAACAGTTCGAGTTGCGGTAGTTGTGCCTGTGCTGCTGCGATGTGCGCACGCGCCGCAATGAGGGCTTGTAGATGACGTTCGCGGGCGATGAATACGTCTTCTGAAGGTTGCCAGCCGGCAATCTGGAGCAAGGTCGTGCGCAGCAACTCGAGGCCATCGCCGCGCTTTGCCGAGAGTGCGATCACCGTACCGGTGGGATCTTGCACTGGCGCCTCAGCCGCCAGTAGATCAATCTTGTTGAAGATCGTAATGCGCTTCAAATTGGCCGGTAATTGGGCAAGAATCGCGCGCTCGGCGTCGCCGATGCCGGTGCGGGCGTCGACCAGTAACAAGACGACATCTGCCCGCTCGATCTCAAGCCACGTCCGTGCGATACCGATTTTTTCGATTTCATCGTCGGTCTCGCGCAGGCCGGCCGTGTCAATAATGTGTAGTGGAATACCTTCGATTTGCAGGGTGCCGCGCACAATGTCACGGGTGGTGCCGGCAACGGCGGTGACAATCGCCAGCTCGTCGCCCGCAAGGCGATTAAGCAGGCTTGATTTGCCGACATTGGGCTGACCGGCAAGCACCACGTGCAGGCCGCCCTGCAAGAGCTTTCCCTGCTGCGCACGTTCAAAAACACGGGACAGGCGCTGTTGCAGACGATCAAGCCGGCCGAAAGCGTCGGCGGCTTCGAGAAAATCAACTTCTTCGTCGGGAAAGTCGAGCGTTGCTTCTACCAGTGCGCGCAACTCGGTCAGTTGATCCACGAGGGCATGGATTTCGTTCGAGAAGGCGCCCTGTAATGAGCGAACGGCACTACGGGCGGCGGCCGTCGTTGCGGCGTCGATCAGATCAATCACCGCTTCGGCCTGCGCCAGATCAAGCTTGCCGTTGAGATAGGCACGGCGCGTAAATTCGCCGGGCTCGGCCAACCGGGCGCCCAGCTCAAGACATCGGCCGAGCAACATCTGCATAACCGTGGGACCGCCATGCCCTTGCAATTCAAGGACATCGTCGCCGGTAAATGAATGCGGTGCGGGGAAATAAAGGAGAAGGCCGCGGTCGATCACGCTACCGTCAGCGGCACAAAAATCGGCGATAGCAGCGCGGCGGGGGGAGGGTGATTGACCACACAACGCCAGGGCAAAAGGCAACAAACCCCGCCCGGAGACACGAATAACGCCGATCCCGCCACGGCCTGGCGCCGTGGCGATCGCAGCAATTGTTTCGACGCGGGTTCCGGCGCCAGTTTCTAAATGGCTGGAAACAGCAGAATCAGGCCTTGGCGTCGTTAGCCGCGTCGCTGCCATTCTCGATGGCCCGTGTGATATGCCACTGCTGGGCAATTGAAAGCGTGTTATTAACCACCCAGTAAAGCACCAGGCCGGAGGGGAAGAAGAAGAACATGCCGCCGAAAATGAAAGGCATGGCCATCATTACCTTGGCCTGGATCGGATCAGGTGGCGTCGGGTTAAGTTTGGTCTGAATCAGCATGGTGATGACCATGATGACCGGCAACACATAGAAAGGGTCCGCCGAGGAAAGATCGGTAATCCACAGTATCCACGGCGCATCGCGCATTTCAACAGCGCCAAGCAGCGCCCAGTACAACGCGATAAAGACGGGAATCTGCACGAGAATCGGCAAACAACCACCCAGGGGGTTGATTTTCTCGCGCTTGTAGAGCTCCATCATTTCCTGATTAAGCTTGGCGCGGTCACTCCCGTGCCGCTCTTTCAAGGCCACCAGACGCGGTGTTACCGTGCGCATTTTGGCCATCGATTTGTAGCTGGCGGCAGACAATGGGTAGAAAATTGCCTTGATGCCGATGGTCAGCAGAACAATTGCCCAACCCCAGTTGCCAACGATTTTGTTGATCGCATCAAGACACCAGAAAATCGGCGCGGCGACAATGGTCAACCAGCCATAATCGACAACCAGTGGCAAACCCGTTGCCTCTATTCCGCCATCGGCGACCGGCTTTGCCAGCTGTTCAAGTGCCGACTGGATTTGCGGGCCGGCGAAAAGCGGTACCGACAAAGCGGTTACCGCCCCCGGCGCAGCCTGGCTTACCGGGAGGATAACGCCGGCACTGTAGGCATTTTCGTTACTGCCTTCAACCTTGCGCATATAGTATTCACGCTGGATTTTTGGCGCCGGCAACCAGGCCGTCACAAAATAGTGTTGCACCATCGCCAACCAGCCGTTATCTGCCTTGGTGGCAAATTTAGGCTTGCCTTTTTCAATATCTGAAAAATCCACCTTTTGATATTTTTCCTGATCCGTATAAACCGCCGGGCCGGTAAAGGTGCTAACCATCTTGCTCTCGCCAGCCGGTGCCTTGTCGTCACGCTGCATCTGAAAATAAGCATGCGGCGCCAGTGTTTTCTGGCTGCCATTGCTGATTTCGTAAGCAACATCAATCAAGTAGCTGCCCCGCGTGAAGGTCAATATCTTGGCAACCTTGACACCGTCAACCACCGGCGCTTCCAGACGTAACTGCAAGGTCTTGGCATCGTCGGCCATTTCCCGGATGCCCGGAATGATCGAAAAAACTGTTTTGTGATTCGGCAATCCTTCGCCAATCAAACCGCTCTGCGCCACATATTGATGCTTGGCTTCAAACAGCGAAAGATTCTGGTCTTTGGCATCGATTGCTTTGTACGACAGCAAATCGAGGGCAACAATATCGCCACCACGGCTTGAAATCTGTGCGTGAAAAAGATCCGTCTTTATTTCGACGGTTTCAATCTTGGCTACCGCTTTGGTCACTGCAACATCAGGCATTCCCGCTGCTGATTTTTGCAGGCTGCTACTTGGCTGCGGTGCGGCACTGTTGGTTTGCGCGGCGATGTTCTGCTCAATTTTCGGCGCGTTATACCGCTGCCAGGCATCCCAGAGCATGACCAGCGAAAAGGTAAATACCAGCGTCAAAATCAGGCGTCTGTTGTCCATGAACGGCCTATTCGAAAATTTTCAGGGTACGGGGTCAAAGCCACCCGGATTCCATGGGTGACAACGGGAAATACGTTTCATGCCGAGAGAGGCACCTTTGAGTGCGCCATATTTCTGGAGCGCCTCGGCGGTATATTCTGAACAGGAAGGGAAAAAACGACAGCGGCGCCCAAGAAACGGGCTGATCGCGTATTGGTAGATGCGGATCAGTGCCAGCAACAGTTTCATCGGCTCATCGTTCAGGTGTAATCATTTTGTCTAGCAAACCGCGAATTTCTTCAGCCAGCGCTTGCCTGTCCAGCTGCTTGGGTTTGACTGCCAGACGCAGTATCAAGTCCCGGGAAGGCAAACGGCAACGCATCAGGCGGAAATTTTCCCTTGCCAGTCGACGCAGAAGATTGCGATCCACCGAGCGCCGCAAAAAACGCTTGGCAACTACCAGTCCGAGACGGGCACCGGTTGTTTCTTCAAGCGTTCGAAGGCGGTAATGTAACAGGAAATGCGGGCTCTTCAGCGCCCTCCTGAAACCAAAAACGGATGAAAATTCATCCGTTTTTGTCAGGCGGTAACGCTTGGGGAACCCGGTAGCCGAAACCTGATGTTCACCTGCTGGCTGTTTGGCGCTCAAACGGCCAAACGGTGACGACCCTTGGCACGGCGGGCGCGGATCACAGCACGACCACCACGGGTAGCCATACGAACGAGGAAGCCATGGGTGCGCTTGCGGCGGATTACCGATGGTTGATAAGTGCGTTTCATGATTAAACCTTTGAAGTCAGTGCGAAGTAAACGCGCAATTAGACAGCCAGCAGCCTGCTCTTGTCAAGACTATATTTTTCTTGATCCTGTGGATAACTATTCTGCAAGCGGTTAAAATTGAGGTCTCGTACCGGTTGCAATTTACTGTTCAAAGACGCTCGGAACATTTAGAAACAGTCGCTTGAATCGGGCGCAAATCAAAGCACCATTACGCTATCCACATCTGCCGTCATCTCCCTTTCCATTCAGGGCGTCTACGGTCAGTCGACTGCGCTGTTGCCTCAACAAATCAGGATTTCGACTTACCTTTGATGAGTAGTTTCTGGACTTCCTGCCTGAGCCAGTTCGAACAAGAACTGCCTGCCCAGCAATTCAATACCTGGATTCGTCCTTTACGCCTTGAAGGCGAGGATGATATCGCCAACGGCCTGCGCCTCACTGCGCCTAACGGCTTCATCCTGAAATGGGTGAAAGAACGCTATCTGACACGCATTGAAGAACTAGGTAACGCCTATTACTCTGTTCCTGTCAGTATCGCTTTGGCATTGGGTGAACGCAAAGTCGTAGATAGTGCAAAACCTGCAACGTCTGACTTCAACGCTGTCAGAGCCACTTCCACTGTTTCTGGAAGCCAAAACGTCGGACGTGAACCAGCACCAGCTACTGCAAAAACAAGATCCAGTTACGAAAAAACCAGACTGATCCCCGGCTTTACCTTCGAAAACCTGATTGTTGGCAAAGCCAATGATCTTGCACGTGCGGCATCAACTCAAGTTGCAATCAACCCCGGTGGTTCTGCTTACAACCCATTGTTTATTTATGGTGGTGCCGGTCTTGGTAAAACACACCTGATTCACGCTATTGGCAATCACATCCTCGATCAAAATCCCGAAAAAGTCGTTCGTTATGTCCATGCTGAAGATTATTACTCGGACGTAGTTCGCGCTTATCAGCAAAAAAACTTCGATGTTTTCAAACGCTATTACCGTTCACTTGATGTTCTTTTGCTTGACGATGTTCAATTTTTTAACGGAAAAAATAGAACGCAAGAAGAATTTTTCTATGTTTTCAATGCATTGATTGAAGCCAAGAAGCAGATTGTGATTAGTTGCGATACTTATCCAAAAGATATTTCCGGCTTGGAAGATCGTCTGATTACGCGTTTTGACTGGGGTTTGACTGTACAGATAGAACCGCCGGAAATCGAAATGCGCGTCGCCATTCTGAAGAAAAAAGCCGAGGCTGAAGGTGTTTCGCTTGATGACGAAGTCTCTTTCTATATTGCAAAGCATCTGCGCTCCAATGTCCGAGAACTTGAAGGTGCTCTGAAAAAAGTGCTCGCCTATTCCTCTTTTCATGGCCGCCAGATTGCTCTTGATCTTGCGAAAGAAGCCCTGAAGGACTTGATTGGTGCTGTCAATCGGCAGATTACCGTTGAAAATATTCAGAAAACAGTCGCTGATTATTTCAAGATCAAAGTTTCCGATATGTTTTCTAAAAAACGTACACAGGTTATCGTCAGACCACGTCAGGTTGCCATGTGGTTGGCGAAGAGCCTGACATCACAAAGCTACCCCTCAATTGGTGATGCTTTCGGTGGTCGTGATCACACAACGGTCCTGCATGCTGTGCACAAAATTGATAGCTTGCGTACAAAAGACAGTGAATTGAATCATGATTTGCATGTGCTGTTGCAGGTGTTGAAGGGCTGAACAGGTTATGTATAAGTGTTGGTGAAAGCTGTGATCAATTAGTGGACAAGTTTCAATTTGTTGGGTTGTGGATAAGTTGTTACATTTTATCCACAGGTGGATACAGACTTTTTTCAGTGCCTAAAAATAGACTTAACACACTGAAAAATATTAATAAATTAGAGATATCCACAGAGTTACCTTTGAGATTATCTTTATAGGATTTATATATATGGTTCTTATTAAAACCCAACGGGACACACTTCTGGCACCTCTGCAGTCCGTTTCCGGCATCGTGGAAAAACGCCATACACTCCCGATTTTGTCTAACGTGTTACTCGAGAAGAAGGGCGACAAGCTAACCCTGCTGGCAACTGACATCGAAATTCAAATAACGAATTCGACGAATTGTTCGACGGGCGATGGTGATGGAGCCGTTACGGTTGGTGCCCGCAAACTTCAGGACATCCTGCGTTCCTTGCCGGAAAGCGCCGAAGTCAGTCTGATTCTTGAAGAAAAACGTTTGCAGGTTCGCGCAGGGAAAAGCCGTTTCAGCCTGCAAACGCTACCCGCAGATGATTTCCCCAGAATGGCGTTGAGTAGTGGTGACCTTAAAAGTTTTACCGTGACTCAAAAGCAATTTCGTCAGCTGATTGCCCAAACACAGTTTTCAATGGCCGCGCAGGACGTTCGTTATTATCTAAATGGCTTACTGCTGTTGGTTGATGGTACTGAATTGCGTGCTGTTGCAACGGATGGCCATCGCCTTGCCTATGCCAGTATGCCGCTTGAATCTGCACCGGAATCTTTGCGACAGGATGATGCGGCGAGGCTTGAATTGATCTTGCCGCGTAAAACGGTGCTTGAACTTAACCGGCTTTTATCTGACAGCGATGACCCATTATTAATTGAGATGACATCTAATCAGATTCGTTTTCAATTTGCTC
>CAJBIL010000485.1 GCA_903953145.1 uncultured beta proteobacterium | reverse complement strand
CTGACCGATAACCGCACGCGCACCGTGGCCGAAGTGCGCCATGCCTTCAATAAATACCACGGCAACATGGGCACTGATGGCTGCGTTGCCTTCCAGTTCAAACACTGCGGCCAGATGCTGTTTGCGCCCGGCACTGATGAAACCGCGCTGATGGACGCGGCGATTGAAGCCGGCGCCGATGATGTGCTGACCAACGATGATGGCTCCATCGAAGTGATTACCCCGCCGCACGATTACATGGCGGTTAAAGAGGCGCTTGAAGCTGCCGGCTTCAAGTCCGAGTTCGGGCAGGTGACGATGAAGGCGGATGTTGAGATCGAACTGGCCGGGGAAGATGCGGAGCGCATGCATAAGCTGATCGACGTGTTGGAAAGTCTGGACGATGTGCAGGACGTTTATACGAATGCGGTGATGGACGCGTAATTCGTCAGCCTGTTAAAAACGGTGCTGCGGCGCCGTTTTTTTTAGCCATTTTCCGGAACCTTCGCCATGAAATCGCCGACCAGTCGCTATACGCTGCAAGACATCCAGGATAATTTTGGTGCGTCCGAGATCAGCGCTGCCGCAGGGGTGATCGGCAGCATCGCTAAAATTGAGATGTCCGATGATCAACTGTGGTGCGAAATCCGCAACCCTGGTTCGCGGATCGTCGAGCTGGATATTTTCTTCGACGAGATCGAGCTTGATGGCAAGACCTTTCTCAGCATTGACGGCGAGTGTAGCTGCCCAAAAGGGGTGGCCTGCAAGCACGCTGCTGCCGCGCTGCTTTACATGCTTGAACATCGCACCCCGTCGGTTGCAAAACCGGGCGTACCCATGGCCAATCCGGCTTTGCTGCAATGGGTTGAGACGCTGCGCCGGGCCAGCCACGCCGCTGCCAAAAAGCCAAAAGCCAAGCCCAAAGCGACACAGGCCATCTATTACCTGATTGCTTTCTCCACTTATTATCAGCAGTTTGTGCTTCAGACGATCAAGGGGCGTATTGATCCGGGTGCGCCGGAAAATCGCAGTACCAGCGACTGGAACAATGCCGAACGCGCACTGCTGACCTCGCCGCAATTCACCGACGCCAGCGATCTCGATGTGTTTCGCCTCATGCTTAAAGCCTGTGGCACGGGCTATCTGGGCGACAGCGCCACCTTGTCCGGCAAGACCGGCGGGCCGCTTTTGGAGGCTGCGTTGGCGACTGGGCGTACTTATTTCTGCCCGCAGGGGAGTAGCTCGCACAAAGGGCCGCTGAAATTGCTCCGCGCCAGCCCGAAGCGCCCCGGTGAGCTTACCTGGCAAACCAATACGCGGCAGCAGATCGTGCCGCACCTGGTAACCCGCCCGCCTTCAGCCATCCTGATCCTGACCGAACCGCCGTACTACATCGACCCGGATTCCGGCAAAGTCGGGCCGGTTGAAACAAAAATGCCGCTGGCGCTGCTTGATGCCGTATTTCATCTGCCGCCACTTAATCCCGGGGATCTGCCGCTGGTGGCCAGCGCGCTGGCTGAACTGGCGCCTGACATCACCCCGCCTGACGTTGATGCCGTGAAGCGCTTGCGCCAGATCAACACGCCGCTGCAGCCGCGCATCGTCCTGCATTCGTTGCGTTGCTGGGCGGTATACAAGCATCGCAAATACGCAGCCACCTTCAACAACGGCTATTACGACTATGCCGAGGTCAAGTTCGCGTACGGCGAAGCGCTGATGCCGGCGCACGATCCGCAGGATTATGTGACGGTTGGCGGTGGTGAAACTGTGCGCGTTGCCCGTCAGCTGACGGCTGAGAAAACGCAGCTGGCTTTGCTGGGTACGCTGGGTTTCGCAGCGGTTCAGCCGCATACGGTTTCGGTGACCGGGGGCTTTATTCCAACTGCCTACGGGCTGGAAAGTGAAGCGGCGTGGGTCAGTTTCTCCGGCGACATCGCGCCCAAACTGCGGGCAGCCGGCTGGGATGTCGTCGTTGCCAGCGAATTTCGTCATCACGTCCTCACGGTTGAATCCTGGGATGCCGAACTGACCGAAAGTGAGGCCGGCTGGTTCGGGCTGGATATGGGCATCGTCGTCGATGGCGAGCGTTTGCCGCTGGCGCCATTGCTGCATAGCCTGTTTCGCAGCGACGGGCGCTGGCTCGACGGGGCGCGAATTGCCAATATTGCCGACGATGAGCAAATCGAGCTGCAAGGCCCGCAGGGCGGGCGTATCCGCATCGCCGCCGAGCGCATAAAACCACTGGCGCGCACGCTGATCGATCTGTTCGACGGCCCGGGCGGGGAACAGACTTTGCGCGTGCCGCGCGCCGATGCCGCACGGCTTGCAGCGCTCGGCGACCTGCCGGGGTGGCAGTTGCACGGCACGCATAGCGCCAGTGAGTTGGCGCGCCGCCTGCAAGGTGCTGGCAGCACGCACACGGCCAGCCCGCCGCAAGGCCTTGCGCTGACGTTGCGCCCGTATCAGCTTGATGGCCTTGGCTGGTTGCAATATCTGCGTGAAAACGCGCTGGGCGGTGTGTTGGCAGACGACATGGGGTTGGGCAAGACAGCGCAAACGCTGGCGCACCTGCTCACCGAGAAGGCGGCTGGCCGCCTGACTAAACCGGCATTGATCATCATGCCGACCTCGCTCGTTTTTAACTGGAAACGCGAAGCCGAGCGGTTTGCGCCCGGTCTGACGGTGCTTTCGTTGCACGGCCCGAATCGTGCTGAACGTTTTGCTTCAATCCCGGAATACGACGTTTGCCTGACCACTTACCCCTTGCTTTGGCGTGATCAGGAGGTGCTGGGCGCGCATGCCTATCACCTGCTGATTCTCGACGAGGCGCAAACGATCAAGAATGCGGCCAGCCAGGCATCGATTGCGGTGCGCCAGTTCCGCGCCGAGCATCGTCTGTGCCTGACCGGAACGCCGCTGGAAAACCACCTTGGCGAGTTGTGGGCGTTGTTTGATTTCCTGATGCCCGGCTTTCTCGGTACGGCCAAGCACTTCACCAGCACCTGGCGCACGCCAATCGAGAAGCAGGGCAACACCCTGCGCCGTGCGCTGCTCGCCCGCCGCATCAAGCCCTTCATGCTGAGGCGTAAAAAAGATGAGGTGGCCAAGGAGTTGCCGGAAAAAACCATCATCGTGCGCAGCGTCGAGATTGAAGGCGCGCAACGCGACCTTTACGAGACGGTGCGTAGCGCGATGGACGCCCGTGTGCGCGAGGAAATCGCCGCCAAGGGCTTTGCGCGCAGCCAGATCGTTATCCTCGATGCGTTGTTGAAGCTGCGTCAGGTCTGCTGTGACCCGCGTCTGGTCAAGGTTGACGCTGCCAAAAAGGTCAAGGAACGCGCCAAGCTCGATCTGCTGATGGATATGCTGCCCGAGATGGTTGTAGAAGGCCGGCGTATTCTGCTTTTCTCGCAATTTACGTCGATGCTTGATCTGATTGCCGCCGAGTTGGACAAGCAGAAGATCGACTTCGTCACGCTGACCGGCAGCACGACCGACCGCGAAACGCCGATTCGCCGCTTCCAGGAAGGTGAAGTGCCGGTCTTCCTGATCAGCCTGAAAGCCGGCGGTACCGGGCTGAATCTGACTGCCGCTGATACTGTCATCCACTATGATCCGTGGTGGAACCCGGCCGTTGAAAATCAGGCCACCGACCGTGCGCATCGTCTTGGCCAGACCAAAAAAGTGTTTGTCTACAAATTGGTCATCGCTGGCAGCATTGAAGAAAAAATCCTCGCTTTGCAGGAGAAAAAAGCCGATCTGGCTGCGGGTATCCTCTCCGAAGATCACGAGGGCAGCGTCAAATTCAGCGACGCCGATCTGGCCGCGTTGCTGGAGGCGATCCCGGACAAAAATAACTAAAAGGCAACTGCCCTGCAAGGCGCATGGATAGGCGATCTAGCTCAATGAGTCGATGAAGAGTGGCGTATTTATTGGGCTGCAGCCATGCAGGGTATTTTGAGTGCCAAAAATGGGCTCGCAGGCCTGCGGCGTTAAGTCGAATCCTTGAGTTTTTACCCGTTAAACGCGTATCGAAAAATCGTTTCCATGCCCCCGCGACAAATACTTCTGCCCTTCCTCTTTGTGTTTTTGTGGAGCACCGGTTTCATCGGCGCCAAATTCGGCTTGCCCTACGCCGAGCCGCTGACCTTCCTGCTGACGCGTTACATCCTTGTGCTTGGCTTGATGACGCTATTTGCGCTGCTCACGCGCGCGCCCTGGCCAAGCGACAGGCGGCAGATTTTCCACATTGCTGTTTCGGGTGTTTTTGTCCACGCGCTTTACCTTGGCGGCGTGTTTGTGGCCATCAAGCACGGCTTGCCAGCCGGGATTACGGCCTTGCTGGTCGGCATGCAGCCCTTACTTACCGCTTGTGGGGCTGGCTGGCTGTTGGGGGAGCGGGTTACCGCACGGCAGTGGTTCGGGTTGGCGCTTGGCTTCGCCGGCGTTTCTCTGGTGGTTGCCCATAAGCTTGGGGATGTTCCTTTGGGCGCACTGCTCATTCCGGCGGTGGCCGCACTGCTGGCGATCACTACCGGCACGCTTTATCAAAAGCGTTTCTGCCCGCACTTCGACTTGCGTACCGGCTCGGTGATCCAGTTTTTGCCGACCGCTGTATTGACGGCG
>CAJBIL010000484.1 GCA_903953145.1 uncultured beta proteobacterium | reverse complement strand
CCGCGCACCTTTGAAGCGGATTGCGCACAATTAACAGCGGCCGGTGTCGATGTGCTGTTTGCCCCGACCGAATCTGACCTGTATCCCGAACCGCAGCAGTACCACGTTGATCCGCCCGCGATCCAGAATCAGCTGGACGGTGAGTTTCGCCCCGGTCACTTTCGCGGCGTAGCGACGGTAGTGCTCAAACTGTTCAACATTGTCCAGCCGCAGGCCGCGCTGTTTGGTAAAAAGGATTATCAACAGTTGATGGTTCTGCGCAACATGACGCGCCAACTGGCCTTGCCGATCGACATTATCGGCGGAGAAACCGTTCGCGCTGAAGATGGTCTTGCGCTATCGTCACGCAATGGCTATCTTTCATCGACCGAGCGCGTTGAAGCACCGCGCCTTGCCCGTATTCTTAACCGCATTCGAGACGCGATACGCAACGGCAACCGCAACTTTGTCGAACTGGAACAGGCGGCATTGACCGAATTGAACGAAAACGGCTGGAAAACCGACTATGTTGCGGTGCGACAACAGTCTGACCTGCAACTTCCGCAGGCCGGAGCGCAAGCACTGGTAACCCTTGCAGCCAGCCGTCTGGGTGCGACGCGACTCATTGATAATATTGAAATTTAGGCATCGCAATATGGTCGTTGACACGAAGCTATTAGCCGCTACAATGCCCTTCCCTCAATTCTGTTCGCACGGGTGAAACCATGCAGAGAACAATGCTCAAGTCGAAGCTGCACCGCGTGACCACCACGCATGCCGAGCTTCACTACGAAGGTTCATGCGCGATTGACGAAGATCTGCTCGACGCCGCGAATATCCGCGAGTACGAACAGATCGACATCTGGAACGTCAATAACGGTGAGCGCTTCACGACCTATGCCCTGCGCGCAGAACGCGGATCGGGCGTTATTTCGGTCAATGGCTCAGCCGCACGCCGTGCAGCACCCGGTGACATCCTGATCATCGCGACTTTTGCGGTCTACAACGAAATCGAACTGGCCAAATACGCGCCGGATCTGATTTATGCAGATTCGCAGAACCGTATCGCACGCAGAAGCCACGCCATTCCGACGCAAGCTGCTGCCTAAGACAAGCCAACGCAAATTCAGCGACGTAAAAAAGCCGCGATCTAAGTGTCGCGGCTTTTTTACGCCCCTCTTAAACTGAGTCCGGTACTACTTTGGGCTTGCGCGGACGACGGTTGCGCGCAGCAGGACTTTTTGTGGCTGGACCAGCTGTCTCTTCGGATGCGGATACGGCTACAGCAACGATCTGGGCTGCAGACAGCGGTGCTTCAGCAACGGCAACCTCCATCCGGGTTTCTTCAGACTTCTCACCCGGCTTACGGCTGCCTCGACCCTTGCGCCGCGCAGGCTTGGTGCTCGTCACCTCAATCGCCGGAATTTCTAAAGCCACGGTCTCAGAGGGCTGCAGCGACACGGGTGGAACCTCGACAGGGGCTTCGCGACGCGCCACGACGCCACTGCTGCGATACACATAAGCACCCGATTTCTCGTCGCGCCCGAATTCCAGCAAACCTCGCGCCTGCGCCTCTTCAAGCAAATTACCAAACGCCCGGAAGCCGTAATACGACTCGTTGAAATCCGGTTTGCGGCGCTTGATTGCCTCTTTCAGCATCGATGCCCAGATTTTGCCACTGTCACCGCGCTCAGCAACCAGCGCATCGAAGGTCGCTACGGCCAGTTCAATCGCCTGGTTTTTGCGCGATTCGAGTTCGTCCTTGCGCAGCTTGTCTTCCTCTGGCGAACGCCTGGCTACCGGCGCTGTACCGCGTGTCTCGCGCTTGGCAGCCGCACGCAGAATCTCACGGACCAGATCATCATAAAAGATGAACTCATCACAATTAGCAATCAGCAAATCCGAGGTCGACTGCTTCACGCCAACGCCAATTACGTACTTTGCATTCTCACGCAACTTGGAAACAAGTGGCGAGAAGTCGGAATCGCCGCTGATGATGACAAAAGTATTGACGTGCGATTTGGTGTAGCAAAGATCCAGCGCATCAACAACCAGGCGGATATCAGCCGAGTTCTTTCCAGACTGGCGCACATGCGGAATTTCGATCAGCTCAAAGTTCGCTTCATGCATGGTCGCCTTGAAGCCCTTGTAACGATCCCAGTCGCAATAGGCTTTCTTGACGACGATACTGCCTTTGAGCAAGAGCCGCTCAAGCACAGGTTTGATGTCGAATTTATCGTATTTTGCGTCGCGCACGCCAAGCGCGACGTTCTCAAAGTCACAAAACAACGCCATGCTGACGGTGTCGGGTGAAGCGGCCATAATTTTCTCCAAAACATTAAGCGCCCAGTATACGCGACGAAAATTCAACGCCCGACATCTAAACCGCTCGCAATGCGTCAACAATATTGAATCTTGCCGCACGGATCGCCGGGAAAAAGCCACCGACGAGACCCATCGCCAGTGCAAAACAAAGACTCTTGATGATGATTGTCGAATTAAGTGTGAAGCTGAAAGCCAATTCGGCAAACGACTGCCAGTTCATGGTCGAGATGGTAAACAACTGCATGAAAGAAGCGAGAAACAACCCAAGCAACCCGCCAAGCAGTGACAAAAACAGAGATTCCAGCAAAAACGCAACCAGAATGCTGGACCGGCGAAAACCGAGTGCGCGCAAGGTGCCGATTTCTGCCGTTCGATTGGCAACCGCTGCATACATGGTAATCATGGCGCCGATTACCGCACCAATCGAGAAAATAACCGAGAGCGAGATACCAAGAATGCGAATGAAGGTGGATAAAGCCTCCGATTGATCGGCGTAGAACTGGTTTTCGCGCTTGGCCTCCAGGGTCAGGCGTGGATCGCTTTCGATAGCGGTTTTGACTGCATCGAACTGGCTGACATCACTCAGGCGGAAAATCAGCGACGAGAAAACCGGCCGCCGGAAAGCCTGCATCAGCTGATCCGCATCACCCCATATTTCTGAATCAAACCCCGATCGGGCTGCATCAAAAACACCAACCACCACCCACTCACGCCCGCCAAAGCGCACCGACTCACCCAGCCCCGTCCGCACAAAACGCTCAGCAATCGACCGCCCGGCAATAATTTCATTGCTCCCGTTACGAAACATGCGGCCGGCAACAATTTTGACTTGCGGGCGCAAGGCCAACCCGATGGGCGCAACGCCGCGAATAATGACATTCGACGGCTTATTGCTCTCGCGCTTGTTCAGGGAGATCAGCACGACCAGTTCCTTGGACACCTGCCGCTCGCCGCCCGCCCCCAACGCCACCTGCGGGAGACTCTCGACAATCGCCGCTGGAATGCGCTCGACACCACTTTGAATTTCGGTACCCGAAGCACGGCGGGTAACCACCACATTATCGGCGGCACCGGTATCGACCAGCGTTTTTTTCAATCCTTCGTCAAGCATCAGAACGGCGGCGAAAACAAATACCACCAGCGCCATGCCGCCGGCAGTAAGGGCTGTGGTCAGCTTGCGCGTCCACAAGTTACGCAACGAATAGGTCATCGGTACTTGCATCAGCCAATACTCCGCAACCCGGCAACAATATTGACGCGGGCAGCCCGATAGGCGGGAACGAGCGCCGAAATAAAGCCGACAGCCAGCGCGCAGGCGGCCTGCAAGGCAACGGTGGCGCCTGATACGGCAAAAACCTTAAATAAGGTACCCATCGCATTACCGAAGGCAACCGCCACCGGAAAGGTCAGCGCAATACCAAGCGCGCCACCGAGCGCTGCGATGGCCAGCGACTCGCCATAAATCAGTAACAGCACAAAGCGTGGCCCGAAGCCGAGTGCTTTCAGGGTTGCGTATTCGGCGGTGCGCTCGCGCACAGTCATCGCCATGGTATTGGCCATCACGGCAAGAATAATGAAGATGACCAAATAGGAGACCAGACGGATCGCGACCACAATCGCTTCGGTCATCGATACGAAGCCGAGCTGGAAGGCTTTTTCGGTTTCGCTCAAGGTTTCGGCGTTACTGTTTTTGAATTCGTTGTCGATGATCCGGCTGATCTCGGCAACACGCGACGGATCGGCAACCTCAACCACATAGACGCCAATCTGGTTGGCGCGGCGCGGTATACGAATCTTCATCGTCTCGTTGAGATAATCCCAGTGAAAAAGCATCTGCGACACATCTGTTTTGGCATCGCGCCCGTTATAAATGCCACGAATAACGAATTCCCACTGCCCCGGGTAGATCGTCCCCTTGAGCGTAACGGTATCGCCAACCTTGAAGCCGTAAGTGGCGGCAAGCTTCTCACCAACGATGGCGCCCTTGCGGTCACGCTGAAAGTCCTTGCGCTCGGCTTCGGAAAGCAAATATTCAGGATAAAGATCGAGGTAGCTTGACGCCTCAACAGCAAATTGCGGAAAGAAGTTTTTCGGCTCTTTGTAAATGCCACCGAACCAGTTAGCCGTGGTAATCCCGCGCACACCCTCAATCTGCCGGATTTTCTGGCGATAAGTCAGCGGTAGCGGGAAAACCAGCGAAATCGCATTCCGTACCACCAACCGCGCATTTGAAGCCCCCTCAGCCCCCGCGTACCAAGCCTCGACGACTGTCGACAGCAGGCCGAATGCAAGTACCGCAACGGTCAAGCCAACCACCGTCAGCAGCGTGCGCAACTTGTGGCGAAAGGCGTTGCGGAAGATCAGGGAAAGCAGCACGATCGAAACTCCTTGGCGGAGGCTTTCATTTTCCAACCTCCTCCCGCCCCGACAGTTCGCCCTTTTCCAGATGCATGATGGCGTGGGCGTGCCCGGCTGCGCGACTGTCGTGCGTAACCATGATGATCGTCTTGCCGATTTCGTCGTTGAGGCGCTGCATCAGGCGCAGCACGTCATTCGCCGATTCACGATCAAGGTCGCCGGTTGGCTCGTCGGCGACAATCAGCGTCGGATCGGTGATCAACGCACGGGCAATAGCGACGCGTTGTTGCTGGCCGCCGGAAAGTTCGGACGGAGCATGGTCAAGGCGATCAGACAAACCGACCATGGACAGCGCCAGTTCGGCACGCTCACGACGCTCTCGGCGTGGCATATCCTTGAGCAGCAAAGGCAATTCAACGTTTTCCAGCGCACTGAGTACCGGCAGCAGATTATAAAACTGGAAAATGAAGCCGACATGACGCGCCCGCCAGTCCGCGAGCGCCGCTTCGGGTAGGCGGCCGATGTCTTCACCGGCCACAATCAACTGACCGGAATCCGGCCGGTCAATGCCGGCAATCAGATTAAGCAGCGTGCTCTTTCCCGACCCCGAGGGGCCCATCAGCGCAAGAAATTCGCCGGCAGCAATATCAAAGGTCACGCCGGAAAGCACAGGCACCGTCTGCTGACCGCGCCGGTAGCTTTTGACAATGTTGTGCAGCGAGATCAGTGGTTCGCTCATTTCTGCGCCAGCTTGACCTTGTCGCCGTCACGCAGGCTATCAGGCGGGTGGGCGACCGCTTTCTCGCCGACCTTGACGCTCAAATCGACGCCGCTCAAAGCCAGCAGATCGTTGATTTTCTGCCCGGGTTGGACGGGCACCTGCCTGACCCGACCATCGCTCACCAGAAACAGAACCGGCCGGCCATCGCGCTGAACAATTGCATCCTGATGCACGGCGGTGAGCGCCTGACGCTCGTTATCGGGAATTTCGCGGTCGAGAAAAGCGACTTTTGCACTCATTTCAGGCAGGATCGCCAGGTCGCGCTCAACAAACCGGACTTTGACCATCACCGTTGCCTTGGAACGATCAACCGTTGGCACGGTCCGGCTAACAACGCCGCGCAGTCGCCGTTCGGCAAAGGCATCAAGCTGGATTTCACAAGGCTGGCCGACTTTGATCCGTGACAAATTGGCTTCCGAAACATCCGCCTCGACTTCCAGTGTTTCCATATCGGCCATCGTCACCACGGCCCCCTTGCTTTCGCTGGCCGAAGAAAACGGCGTGATCACATCGCCCACATTGGCCGTCTTGGTCAATACCACGCCATCAAACGGCGCCCGAATCAAGGTCTGATCGACCGCCACCTGAGCCGCACGCTGATTGGCCTGCGCCACTGCAACACTGGCCAGGGCCTTGTCAAAGCGCGCCTGAGCACTATCGAGCGCCGAACTGGCGATGAATTTCTGCCGGGCAAGGTCACGCGCACGATCCAGCGCACGCTCAGCATCCTTTCGCTCGGCAACGGCCACACTGACATTCGCCTGCGCCTGCTCGACCTGCGCCTGAACATCCCGGTTTTCCAGCCGGGCGATGATTTCACCCGCTTTTACCCGGCTCCCCTCGGCAACACCCAGCCACTCCAGCCGGCCAGTCGCCTTCGAGGCAACTGAAGCCTTGCGCTGGGCGACCACGTAGCCTGCCGCATTGAGTTGCGTTGCTGCCTGATAAGGGTAAGCCGTGGTGATGGTCACGGTTTCTACGCTTTTCTCCGTCGCCATGCGCAAAACAGAAAATACACCGAGCACCACGCCTCCCGCGACAAGCAGCCAAGGCCACCAAGCGCGGCGACGTGAAGACGGGGAAAGGCTGGACGAAAAACGCGAAGTACGGTCAATACTTAGCCGTGAGAGATCCTGATCGGACATGATTTATGGCTTCAAATAGGGCTTCAGGAAGGGTTCGACGATTATACGAACACATTGTTCAGAATAACGCGGGAACATCCGGCACAGTCAGGCAACGCTTACCGCAAGACCGGCACGAAGGGGTTAACCACAGTTTTTTGATATGTATCAATGCTACATTACGCCCGCCGCAGATAATGCGCGGGTATCATTTTTTATAAAAAGGGGGAAATTCCATGAGTGGCGCTTTCACAAAGTCGATGGCGCGCAATATTTTTTACGGGGGGACGACGTTCTTCTTCCTTCTGTTTCTTGCGCTCTCGTTCGACACACTGCAGCAACTTCCTAAACGTGACATGCGACAAAACATCACGCCGCAGATCACCGCCGGCAAACACATCTGGGAAACACGTAACTGTATCGGCTGCCACACGCTGATGGGCGAAGGTGCTTACTTCGCACCTGAGCTGGGTAACGTGGTTGAGCGTCTGGGTAGCAAAGAAGCCGTCAAGGCCTTTATCCAGAGCCGCCCGGTCGATGGCATTCCTGGGCGTCGCAGCATGCCCCAGTTCAACCTGACGGATAAAGAACTCGACGAAATTGCCGCGTTCCTTGAGCACGTCAATACGATCAACGACGCCAACTGGCCGCCCAACATTCAGGGTTGATCCCAGGGAGAACTGATCATGCAATATAAATCACAAGCAGTTGCCAAACTGTATTTCATCGCCGCCATCGGCCTGTTCGTTGCTCAGATTCTGTTCGGCCTGATTCTTGGCCTGCAGTATGTGATGGGCGACTTCCTGTTCCCGCACATTCCGTTCAACGTGGCCCGCATGGTTCACACCAACGCCCTGATCGTCTGGCTGTTGATGGGTTTCATGGGTGCTGCTTACTACCTCATCCCCGAGGAAGCTGAAACCGAGTTGTGGAGCCCGAAACTGGCCATCGCGCTGTTCTGGATCTTCCTCGTTGCTGCTGCGCTGACCGTTGTTGGCTACCTCACGGTACCTTACGCAACGCTGGCCAAGTGGACGGGTAACGACCTGCTGGCCACGATGGGACGCGAGTTCCTCGAGCAACCGCTACCGACCAAGCTGGGTATCGTCGTCGTCGCACTGTCTTTCCTCTTCAACATCACCATGACGGTGCTGAAGGGTCGCAAGACATCGATCGCGCTGGTGCTGCTGCTCGGCCTGTGGGGTCTGGCGGTATTCTTCCTGTTCTCCTTCTACAACCCGGCCAACGTCGTTGTCGACAAGTTCTTCTGGTGGTGGGTTGTGCACCTCTGGGTCGAAGGCGTCTGGGAACTGATCCTCGGTGCCATGCTGGCCTTCGTGCTGATCAAGGTAACCGGTGTTGACCGTGAAGTGATCGAAAAGTGGCTGTACGTGATCGTTACCCTGACGCTGATCTCCGGCATCATCGGTACCGGCCACCACTTCTACTGGATCGGCACCCCGGAATACTGGCAGTGGTGGGGTTCGATCTTCTCCGCTCTGGAGCCGATTCCCTTCTTCGGCATGACCGTTTTTGCTTTCAACATGGTCAATCGTCGTCGTCGTGAGCATCCAAACAAAGCTGCTGTTCTGTGGGCACTGGGTACAGGCGTAATGGCTGTCCTGGGCGCTGGCGTGTGGGGCTTCCTGCATACCCTGGCTCCGGTCAACTACTACACCCACGGTACGCAGATCACCGCCGCTCACGGTCACATGGCCTTCTACGGCGCATACGTCATGGTTAACCTGACCATGATCT
>CAJBIL010000483.1 GCA_903953145.1 uncultured beta proteobacterium | reverse complement strand
TGCAGGACGGCAAGATTGACATCACCGCGCGTGACATCACGACCAACCTGCCCTATGTCGCCAGCGCGCACCTGGTCTTTGACCACCACGAGTCGGAAACACTGCGTGTCAGCGGCGAACGTGACAACCGCGTGATCGACCCGGATGCACCTTCAGCGGCACGTGTCGTTTATGACTATTACGGCGGCAAAAAAGCCTTCCCGAACATTACCGACGACATGATGGACGCCGTCGATAAAGCCGACTCTGCGCAATTTACCGGCGATGAAATTCTCGACCCAAGCGACTGGGTGCTGCTCAATTACCTGATGGATTCGCGCACCGGCCTCGGCCGTTTCCGCGAGTTCCGCGTCAGCAATTACACGCTGATGATGGATCTGATCCAATATTGCCGGAATCACGGCATCGACGACATTCTTACGCTGCCGGATGTCAAGGAACGCGTCGATCTCTATTTTGATCATGCAATCAAAGCAAAGGAACAAATCCAGCGCTGCGCGACGGTTTATAACAATCTGGTCGTGCTGGATCTGCGCAATGAAGAAACCATTTGGGCAACCAATCGCTTCATGATCTACGCCCTCTTCCCGCAAACCAATATCTCGATCCACGTGCTATGGGGCGTGCAGAAGCAAAACACGGTCTTCGCCACCGGCAAATCAATCCTCGACCGCAGCAGCAAAACAAATATCGGCGAACTGATGCTCGCTTACGGCGGTGGCGGCCATCATGCAGCAGGCACCTGCCAGGTTGAAAACGATGTTGCCGAGGCCAAACTGAAAGAGCTGATCAGCAAGATCAACCAGGACGGCTGAACTGCTGGCACACCCTGAAAGCCGGAGGCCCGCCCTCCGGCTTTTTATCGCCGGCTCATGGCGCCGGGTTGGTGTAGCGCAGGTGAATAGCGTCGATCTCAGCCAGCACTTCCGGTGAGAGTTTCAATGCGTAGGCGCCCAGATTCTCCTCAAGCTGCGCCATCGTCGTTGCGCCAATAATCGTACTCGCCACAAACCAGCGTGAATAGACAAAAGCCAGCGCCAACTGGCCCGGCGTCAAGCCATGCCGGTGCGCAAGAGCTGCGTAAGCCAGCACCGCATGGGCGACATTGGGCTTTGCATAACGCTGACCAAACCCGGGAAACAAACTCATCCGGCCCGGCGCCTGCGGGTTGTCGATATATTTGCCGGACAGCAAACCGAAGGCGAGCGGCGAATAGGGCAAGAGAGAGACATTCTCCCGGTGACACACTTCGACAAGCCCCGTTTCAAAAACACGGTTCATCAGGTGATAGGCATTCTGGATCGTCGCCACGCGCGGCAATCCGAAATCGCGCGCCATACGGACAAACTCCATAACGCCCCAGGGATGCTCATTCGAAACGCCGACATAGCGAATCTTGCCTTCCTGCACCAGTTCGGCGAGCACTTCGAGCGCTTCCCGAATCGGCGTTGCCTCCCGCTCGGCCTCGGGGTTGTACTTCCATTCACCGAACATCGGCTGGTTACGGGCCGGCCAGTGCAGTTGATAAAGATCGATGTAGTCAGTGCGCAAACGGCGTAATGAACCTTCCACCGCAGCACGCAGATTGGCACGATCAAAGCCGGTCGGGCCACCGCGGATCCAGTCGAGACCCCGGCCCGGCCCGGTCGCCTTGGTCGCCAGAACAACCTGGTCGCGCGCCTGCCGCGCCAGCCAGCTACCAACAATCTGCTCGCTCCTGCCATAGCTATCCGCGCGTGGTGGCACGGCATACATTTCAGCGCTATCAATAAAATTGACCCCTGCCGCAAACGCTCGATCGAGCTGCGCGTGCGCCTCGGACTCACTATTCTGGGCACCAAAAGTCATCGTCCCAAGGCAGATTCCGGAAACCTGCAATGCGCTCTCGCCAAGTTGCCTTCTCTTCATATCGGTTCCTGATTCATTCAAAGTAAAAAACTGCTGATGCCAACTTCACACGGCATTATCGCCAAAAAATGGCGGCGGCTTCAGTCTCGCGCGTTTCATACGATCAAAGCCGGAATGCGGACGCAGCGCCGCGAAAGCCTCGGCTATAATCAACAACGCATTAGCATGCAAGCCGGGCAACCCTTTACATCGTACTTTAGCAATCGCCAAACTATTCATCCGATGCCTTCCCCAGAGAGCGCCATGAGCGACCCGAACAGCAAGCCGCTCAACGGCAACGCCGAAGACTCGTTTTTCATTCTGCGTGACTGCCGCATTTTGTTTCAGCGCCGCCTGGCTGAAATAGGCCGCCAGGCCGGTATCGTATCGCAACCGGTTATTGAAGCTTTTACCGAAGCACTTGGCGAAGCGCACGACAGACTGGCTGTTTCGAGCCAGCGTGACAGCTTCGAGCAGTCGCACGGCCTCACGGCATCACGTATCACGCTGATGTGCGACGACGATCTGGAACTCGATATCCGTATCGGGGAAATTGGCAGAACGTTGCTCGATGTCAGCGGCAACGCGCTCTGGCGGACTCATTCACGCTATATAACGCTGCTCGGACGTCCCGAAATGGCGCAGGCCGACAACCCCGTCGGCGCTGAAGCCATTTGTGAAGGCTTATGGGCAATCTGCAAATCCACCGGCGCAGGGCTCGAAGGCAACTTCACCCTGCTCGACCGGATCGAAGCGCAACTGGCCGAACATCTGGCCACGCTATACGTCGAACTGAATGCCCTTTTGTCCAGCCGGAATGTAGCGGCGGCGCAGACACAAATCATCGCCACCGGTGGCGCACGTCCGGCCAACACGACAACCAGCACAACCACCCTGTATGGTGAGGCTAATCCACTCTCTGCATTGCGCAATATTCTGAATCAGCAACAGGGCAATACAGATGGCAGCGCCAGCGGTGCCACAACAGGCAGCAACGACAGCGCAGCTGGCAACATTGTGCTAAATGCGGCGACACTGGTGATGCTCAACCAACTGGCAGAACGCCTCGACCAGCTGGCACTCTCCGGCGTCGGCAGCAATCTCTCCGGCAGCATGCCCGACGCTACCGAGCAAACGGTACCGCGCGCCCTCAGGGCAAAAGACCTCGACCTGCCTCTAGGCAAACCCGAAGCCATCGCGCTGGATACCCTCGCGCTCATTTTCGAAGCCATTTTTGAGACCTGGGAATTACCGGATACGGTCAAAACAACCATCGGACGTCTGCAAATCCCGCTCCTTAAACTGGCAATTTTCGACCCGACACTGTTTTCCGACACGGCGCATCCTGCACGTCGCCTGATCAACGGCATGGCCAGAGCGGCAGCAGGGTTGCCGCGCAACGTTGGCCGGGCGCACCCTGTTTCCATGCAGCTATGGCAACTTGCCGGGACGGTTTGCGAAACACTCAAGGGCGATGCCAGCGCACTCGCCAAACCCCTGGCAGAACTCGAAGCGCTGATTACACAGCGCGATCAGGAAATCATCGCACTGGCAGCGCCTTACATTGCGCTACTCAGCCAGAAAACAGGCACCGAACAAGCGATGCTGGCGGCCAGAAGCTGGCTGCAACTGATTGAGCAGGCAGGCGCGCCACAGGAAATCATTGATTTTTTGCGGCAGTACTGGGTGCATGTCATGGCAAAAGCGCGCATCGAAGATGGCGTAGCGGTCGAAGGAGGCTCGCACTGGTCAGCGGCCGACGCGACCATTGATGATCTCTTGTGGAGCGTTCAGTCCAAGCAAAATGTGGATGACCGCAAGCAACTGGCGAGTTTGGTGCCAAGCCTGCTGAAGCGTATCAGCACGGGGCTGGACCGTATCAATGCGCCAGAAGAAGTGCGTGCGGCTTTCCTCGATAGCTGCTTTAACCTCCAGACTGCTGCGTTGCGAGGCAATCCGGCACTGCCCGTGACCCCGCTCACCTCTACCTCAGCTGCTTTGGCGCCGGAACCCAATACCGGTACCGAACCAGCTATTGTGATCGAAACCCTCGAAAGCGACGGCAAACAGCTGAAGATCGTAGCCTTCCCCGACCAATCAGCAGCCGCACACGGCAATCCGGAAAGCATCGTTCAGGCTGGCGACTGGCTGCAATTCAGCATCAGCGAAAACCAACCTCTGTGCGGCCTGGTTTGCTGGTTGCCCACAAAGTCAGGAAACGCCCTGCTTTTCAACCCGGAGTGGCCGTATGCAGTCGACCTTGCCGGCGCGGTGATGGCGCAGCAACTGTTCAAGGCACAGGCAAAAGTTGTATCTTCGCAGGCGATTTTCGATACCGCTGCAGAACGCGCGCTCAGCCGGCTCTCCGGAACATGAGTCATTGAAGTGTGTATAATCTGCCCCCTATGCTATTGATTACAAATTTATTTAAAGGCGTTGCCGATGCGTTTTGACGAACTCGGCCTCGCGCCTGAACTGCTGAGAGCCATTACCGAACAGGGTTACACCGACCCAACGCCGATCCAGGCGCAGGCAATTCCGATTGTTCTTTCCGGTAAAGACCTGATGGGCGGCGCCCAGACCGGCACCGGCAAAACCGCTGCCTTCACCCTGCCCCTGCTCCAGCGAATTCTTCCGTTTGCCAGCCCAAGCCCTTCGCCGGCACGCCATCCAGTCCGTGTCCTGATGCTTGCACCGACGCGCGAACTGGCGATTCAGGTACATGAATCGGTTAAAACCTACAGCAAATACGTTCCAATCAAGAGCCTGTGCGTCTATGGCGGCGTCGACATCAAGCCGCAAATTGCCGAAATCCGGCTTGGCGTCGAAGTGCTGGTTGCCACGCCCGGCCGGCTGCTCGATCTGGTCGAACAAAAATGTCTCAATTTCGGCAGCGTGCAGGCACTCGTCCTCGACGAAGCCGACCGCATGCTAGACATGGGTTTTGTACCCGATGTAACGCGCATCCTGAACATGCTGCCGCAACAGCGCCAAAGCCTGCTCTTCTCAGCCACTTTCTCGGAAGAAATCAAGAAACTGGCTGACAAGATGCTTCAGTCGCCGGTACTGATTGAAGTAGCCAAGCGCAATACGGTGTCTGAAACGATCACCCATCGCGTGCACCCGGTTGCCTCGGAAAGCAAGCGAGCACTGCTGGTCAAGTTGCTCAAGTCCTCAGATTTCAATCAGGTCCTGGTTTTTACCCGCACCAAAATCGAAACCAACAAACTCGCGCGCGAATTACAGAAAGCAGGCATCAAGGCCGACTCCATTCATGGTGACAAGACCCAGCTGGAGCGTCTGAAGGCACTTGAAGAATTCAAGGATGGATCAATTCTGGTGCTGGTCGCCACCGATGTTGCAGCACGCGGCCTCGACATCGACGAATTACCGCATGTAATCAACTTCGAACTACCGCACACACCGGAAGACTACGTGCACCGGATCGGCCGGACAGGGCGTGCGGGCAAGCAGGGCACGGCAATCTCTCTGGTTTCGGCTCATGAAGTCCAGTATCTGGTCGACATCGAAAAACTGATCAAGATTCAGGTCGAGCAGGTGATCGTGCCGGGTTTTGAACCCGAATACGACTACGAATATCCGCCCACTGGCAAGAAGAGTCATCATCGGCGCCCACCGTCACCGCCCGCCCAGGTTGCCCCGGCAGCCGCACCAGCACGCCGCGAACGTTCGCCGGGCCACGGTAGCGTTGATCGGAATGATCGCAACCCTGGCAGAAGCAACAGCGGCCGTCGCCCAAGCCATATTGCTGCCGATGGTTTCGACTTCAGCAAGCCTTACGAGAGTGCCGAACCGCATCCTGTTTCAGCACCAGCAGACACTGAAACAGCAGAAATTGTCGCGCACATGGAGCATCCGCACAAACCGCGCCGCCTCGTTGCCGCACTACTTGGTGGATTGGGCCGCCATCGCAAGTAGCAATGGCCGGCAAGATGCGGGCAAGACTTCGCACTGTCTCTATACCAGCCGGCACAACCTGCTTAGTTAAAAAGCAGCGGTTTTCTTGGCGGCAGGCACTTCGGCCAGCTTGAGAATCACGACAGAAATATTGTCGCCTTCTCCGTTAGCTCTTGTGCGTGCGCGCCCGGTTAGCGCTTCAGCAGCCTCTCTTGCCGAGAATGCAGCAATCACCCCACCCAGCTCTGCTTCGCCAAAATAGCCCCAGAGTCCATCGGAACAAAGCAGAAAACTGTCGCCACCCTGCAAATCCTCTGCCTCGCCAAGATCAACTCTTGGCTCATCACCACCGCCCAGTGACGTCACCAGAATATTGCGGTTAGGGTGAACAAGCGCCTGCGCAGGGGTAATTCTCCCCTGACGAACCAGTTGCTCGACGTAGGAATGATCCGTACTACGGGAAAACAGCTTGTCACCGCGAAAACGATAGATCCGGCTATCACCGCAGTGCGCCCAACTTACCTTACCCGGTTGCAGCAATAGCATGACAGCGGTGCTATGCGGGTCTTTTTCGTTCATGAAGCGCGATGCCTTGATCATCATGTGCGCCTCGCTAATGCTTGCCTGAAGCATTTCGCCAGCCGATTCGGTACGCGCTGAAAAATGCTCAAGATTATTGCGTGCGGTATGCAACACCTGCTGGGCAGCAAGCGCGCCGCCGGTATGGCCGCCCATCCCGTCCGCAACAACAGCGAGCACAACGCCGCCGCCTTTGGGGTGTGGCAAAATCGCCGCGCGATCCTGTTGCTCCTTGCGATCCCCTTGGTGCTGGGAAACACAGGCATCAATAGTGATAGGCATGTGGGTGATGGTCTTTATCTTGAATACGTTACATCCGGGGTCGCCGGAGCGCTTCCGGACGTGGCAGGTGATCACTATTTGCGGGATTCCGGTCAATGTAGACACGGTGCGCAGCGACCACCAGCGCATGCACCTCTTCACTGGTCAATTCAGGGAAGTTCTCGCGCACCACGCGAAAAGCCAAGTGTTCCAGTGAATGACCACCCCACCCCTGGGCAGGATCAAAAAAAGGCTCAACCATTAGAAAAGCGGTATCGAATACCGTACGCAAACGCTGGTTACGTCGACGCTCACTCGCACCCTCTGCATCATTCTCAACATTAGTTACCTTTGACTGCTCACTCATGCTTGAACCTTTACCTGTCTTTTTTCTGGACTTCTGATTGGCTGCTACCTATGCGGCACACGGACGACTAATCCGTGTGCTGATAATTCTCAAGAATAATATCGATAAACTCAGGAAGCGCATCCGGCTGCATGCCCAACTCGTCAAGCACACTACTGCAAACCGAGCTCCACTCAGGATTCTCTATTCGCTGATCCCGATAATAGATATGAATCGCCAATTGCAGAATGGCGACCATTGTTCGCGCCGCATGGTTGTCCAGACGATTGATTTCGTGGTGATAGAGAATCGCATCACAAATGAAATCAGGCAGCTTCCAGTGCCGGCCAACCAGATAACCGACCACGCAATGGTCGGCGTTGAAACGGGCATCTTCTTCAGCAATCGTCGTCCAGCAGCCAGGCTCATCAAGATGCATGGCTTTGCAGTAAGTTGAAAACCGCTGCATCAGAACCGGCACGCCACAATCATGGAACACGCCGGCCAGATAGGCCTGATCAGGAAAGATATTGCAGACGGAAATACGTTCATCGGCAATCAGCATGGCCAACTGGGCAATGGCATGAGATCGAGCCCAGAAAGCTTCAAATGCCTTCTGGTTATGCTTGCTCGGCAATGCTGATGCAATTGCGATGGCCTGCACCAGATTGCACGACTGCTTGATACCGACCGCTTGCAGAATACTTTCGATCGTCGAAAATGGCTGATAACGGTGGTAGGCCGCGCTCTGCACAATTCTGAAAAGCATCGCACTAATCCCGGGATCGGCCGAAACGATGCGGGAAAGCACTCGCAGATCGGTTTCGCCGCGAAGGACGAACTTCTGCAAATCATCAAGCACCCGGGGTTGCAGGGGAATTTTTACCCCCTTCTCCAGCAATCGTTTGATTGCAACGTTTTCGTCGTCGGAAAGCGCCGCCAGGATTGCCTTATCGAATGCCATATTGGTCTTTTTAGTGAGCGAGCCTCTCGTCGATCAACTCGATCCAGTGTCTGACTGGCGTTGCGCTACCGCTTTGCAGGTGCGTCTGGCAACCGATATTGGCCGTTACGAACACGGCCGGTGATCCGGCACCTAACGCAGCAAGCTTGTTGTCGCGCAACTGTTTCGAGAGCGTCGGCTGGGTAATCGAATAGGTACCCGCCGAACCGCAGCAAAGATGCGGGTCTGCCACCGGTGAGAGCTCATAACCGGCAGCGGCAAGTAGTGATTCTACGACACCTCGAATCTTCTGCCCATGCTGCAATGTACAAGGCGAGTGAAAAGCCACCCGCTGCCCCACGCCGGCGCTTGCCGCGCGCAGCAATTCAACCAGTCGCGACTGCTCAGCAGCGATGATTTCGGATGCATCACGCGTCAGCTCGGATATCCGGAGCGCTTTCCGGGCATAGGCCGGGTCATGCTTGAACATATCGCCGTATTCCTTGACGTGCGCACCGCAACCCGATGCTGTCATCACAATCGCCTCGACCGAACCATTCTCGATATGCGGCCACCAGGCATCAATAACCCGACGCATATCTTCAAGCGCCTGATCGTGCGCATTCAGGTGATAACGCAAAGCACCGCAGCAACCCGTACCCGCCGGCTCGAACAATTCGATCCCGAGCTTATCGAGCACCCGTGCGGTCGCTGCGTTGGTGTTCGGGGTCAGGGTGGGCTGCACGCAGCCCGGCAGCGCAATCATGCGCCGTTTGTGCGTGCGTGGCTGCGGCCAGGGCTTGGGCGCATTTTCGGAAGGCATCGGCACCTTGTCAGCCAGAATGCTAGGCAATAGCGGACGCATCAAATGCCCGATTTTGACTGCCGGCTTGAAAACCCAGGGGCGCGGCAAGGCTTCGCAGAGCAAAAACCGCGTCGCTTTTTCCAGCACCGAACGGCCCACGCGCTGTTCGACCACAGCACGCCCGATATCAAGCAGGCGATGATATTTGACACCTGACGGACAGGTCGTCTCGCAGGAACGGCAACTCAGACATCGATCCAGGTGCATCTGTGTTTTTTGGGTGACCGGCTGCCCTTCAAGCACTTGCTTGATCAGATAAATACGACCGCGCGGCCCATCCAGCTCATTACCAAGCAACTGATAGGTCGGGCAGGTCGCTGTACAGAAACCGCAATGCACACAGGTGCGCAAAATGGCGTCGGCTTCACGACCTTCGGGCGTGTCCTTGATAAAGTCGGCAAGATTGGTTTGCATGGTCAGCGAATTCTCAAAAATTCGTTCAAAGAATGAGTCACAAAATGGCGTAAAGCGTTGATCAGGCCTTTTGTCACAATCCGGTCAAAGGTCGGGATACATCCGGCCGTGGTTGAATACACCGTGCGGGTCGAAGGCACTTTTGATATTGCGGTGAATGCGCGCGAGTGGGGCACTCAATGGCTGAAAAACACCTGTTGAAACCTTAAGCGCATGTTCACCACGGAATAAGGTCGCATGGCCTCCCACCTGTTCAGCAGCAGTACGAATTAACTGAACGTCACCGCCGCGCAGCCAGCGCAACGCACCACCCCACTCGATCAGGGTAGTTCCCAGATTGAGCGAGGGCGCGACCGATGGCACGGAGAGTCGCCAAAGCGGCGCCGCTGAGGCTGCATCTGCCGCAAAAAAAGCATGTGTCTGTTCGCGCACCGAAATCCAGAAAGCATCGGGTGCATTCACCACTTCGCCACCGAGTTTAAGGGTTGCCGCGGCAACAGCCGCCTCTGCACCCGACAAACGCAGAGTCAGCGCACCGTCGCTCCAGGCAGAAGCAGAAACAGGGAGTGGGCGTCCACCCCAAAGATTCAGCTTTTCCAGCGCATCTGCCTCACTCATCACGAAGCGCAAGGTTTTTTCGGCGACCGGTAGCGGTAATACCTTGAGCGAAACCTCCAGCAGAATGCCGAGCGTCCCCATACTGCCCGCCATCAGGCGCGGCACATCGTAGCCGGCAACGTTCTTCATCACCTGGCCACCGAAGGACAGTAACTCTCCCTTGCCATCGAGCAGTTTTACGCCAAGCACAAAATCACGCACTGCGCCGACAGCCTGCCGACGCGGCCCGGACAAGCCCGTTGCCACCATCCCGCCAACCGTCGCACCAGGGCCAAAATGGGGAGGTTCGAAGGGCAGGCACTGCCCCTTCTCAGCCAGAATTGCCTGCAATTCCGCAAGCGGCGTACCGGCACGCACCGTGACAACCAGTTCGGTTGGCTCGTAATTGACGATGCCACGATTGACGCTAACGTCAAGCAGGTCGCCGGTTTCTGCCCCCCCGTAAAAAGACTTGCTGCCGCCACCCCGAATATTCAGCTTCCGCCCAGTTTCGGCAGCGTCAAAAAGCTGGTCAGTCCAATCCTTGATCAGTGAATTCATCAGAACCTCGGTGCAGAAAGCGCAGCGCCGGCGCGTGTTTGCGTGTATTCGCGGCAACGCGCAAGCGTCGGAATGCCTTTGCCGGGATTAAGCAAGCCGCGCTCATCGAAGGCTGCTTTAAGACGATGGAAGGCGGAGATTTCTGACAATGAAAACTGTACCGCCATAACGTTAATTTTTTCGACACCAACCCCATGCTCGCCAGTCACCGTACCGCCAAACGCCACTGAAAGCTCAAGAATATCGGCACCAAAATCGGCTGCACGCTCAACTTCACCGGGCTGATTCGCGTCGTACATGATCAACGGATGCAGATTTCCATCACCGGCATGAAAAACGTTTGCGCAACGCAGACCATATTTTTGCGACAGATCGGCAATCGCAATCAACATTTCAGCGAGACGCTTGCGCGGGATCGTGCCATCCATACACAGATAATCAGGCGTCACTCGCCCCACGGCGGGAAACGCCGCCTTGCGCCCGGCCCAGAACTTGAGGCGCTCAGCCTCATTTTGTGAAACGCGGATTTCGGAGGCGCCGCTTTTCTCCAGAACAGCTTTCATACGACCGATTTCTTCGGCGACTTCTTCCGGCGTACCGTCAGACTCACATAGCAGAATAGCCTCGGCATTCATGTCGTAGCCGGCTTTCACATAAGGCTCAACGGCATGGGTTGCTTTTTTGTCCATCATTTCCAGCCCGGCCGGAATGATACCGGCTGCGATAATGCTGGCGACGGCATCGCCTGCTTTCGTCACATTATCAAACGAGGCAAGCACAACCTGCGCGAGTTCGGGCTTTGGTGTAAGTTTGACCGTCACCTCGGTGATCAAGGCCAGCAGACCTTCCGAGCCGTTCATCAGCGCCAGCAGGTCGTAGCCGGCGGCGTCCAGCGCGGCGTTCCCGAACTCTGCGATCTCGCCATCCGCCGTAATGCCGCGCACGCGCAGCACGTTATGCACCGTCAGTCCATATTTCAGGCAATGCACGCCGCCCGAGTTCTCCGCCACGTTACCGCCGATGGTGCAGGCAATCTGCGACGAGGGATCTGGAGCGTAATACAAATTAAAAGGGGCTGCCGCTTCGGATACCGACAGATTACGCACCCCCGGCTGCACGACAGCGGTACGCGCGACAGGATCAAGCTTGATAATTTTTTTGAGCTTGGCCAGCGACACAACAACCCCGTCCCGATGCGGCATTGCACCACCGGACAGCCCGGTTGCCGCACCACGCGGCACAATTGGCACCTTCAGCTCATAACAGACTTTGACCAGTGCCTGTGCCTGCGCCTCATTTTCCGGCAGCGCTACCAGTAGAGGCATTTCACGAAACGCCGTCAGCCCGTCGCACTCGTAAGGGCGAAGCTCCTCATCTTCGATCAGCAGCGCTTGTACCGGCAAAACCTTGCGCAAGCGTGCGATCAATGCCTCACGATCAACCGCAAATCGCGGATCGGAAAAATTGCTGTCAATGCTCATGTGTAGCCCTCAGAAGCAGAAGTTGATTAGCAAAGAAGAAAGCACATTATTTCAAATCACCGGCCAGGTCGACGCCAAGATCATTGGCCAGATCAATGCCGACGCGCGAGGCGGCACCACGCAGATGCTCCTGCGCGTATCGCCGGGCACGCCCCGGGCTGCCCGAAGCGATAGCTTCGAACATCGCGCGGTGCTCTGCCTGGGCCTCCTGCGGCAAGGCGCCGTCACGCCCCGGCCCGGACCAGGCAAGGCGCCGGGAGTCAGAAAAGTGCCTGCCGAGAAACTCAACCAGTCGATAGGCGTAGGTATTGTGGGTTGATGCAGCAATCGCCAGATGGAAATTATCATCAGCTTCTGACCCGTCCTCCCCCGTCGCCAATGCATCATCCATCGCCTGCAAATGGCGTGCAATGACGGCGACGTCTTCTGGAATACGGCGGCGTGCGGCGAGTTCGGCGACCGCAGTTTCGATCATCGCACGCAACTCGAAGATATCGCGAAGTTCAACCAGTGCCGGCCCCTCGCCTTGCCAGAAACGGAAATTGAGACTTTTGGGCGCCAACGCGACAAAAGCGCCCGAACCCTGCCGCGTCTCGATACGACCATCAGCCTTTAGACGCGCCACCGCCTCGCGGACGACGGCACGACTGACACCAAAGGTTTCAGCCAGCACCTTCTCGGTCGGCAGCTGATCACCTGGCGCCAATTCTCCGCGCGTAATTTTCTCCTCAAGGGCGATGGAGACTTCTTCGCTCAGGCGCGGCGCGCGAATAATTTTTTTCAGTTCGTTCATGCCCATAATGATCAGGTTGTCTGACAACTTTTCAAGAGAATACTATAAATCGGTGCGAATACAAAACTTACTCTACAAGCGTGGACGCCCACTTAAAAAGCGAACGCAATGCAGAATAAAACGGCAATGTATGCAAACATCAGCAAAGCAATAACCTTAATTAAATAAAGGCTTTTGATCTGCATCAGAAAACTGATTCTCTAACCATATTACGCTAAGCGTTTGCACACTTTCAATCTAGGGAACACCTTATGAGCGCAACCGACCTCTTCAAGTGGTCCGACGACTTTAGCGTAAATATTCAGGAAGTCGACGAACAGCACAAAGTACTTGTCAGCCTGCTTAACCAGCTTCATGTGGCGATCCTTGAGCATCACGGCAAAGCCACCTCGCGCGAAATCCTCGACCGTCTGGCCGAGTACACCCGCACCCACTTCATGCTGGAAGAGAGCCTGATGCGCCTGACGCACTACCCGGGATTTGAAATACACAAACAGCAGCACGAAGAACTGATGACACAGGTGCAGACACTTCAGCACAAACTGGATAAGGAAAACACGACCATCACCTTCGAATTGTTGCACTTCCTCAAAAACTGGCTGGTTCAGCACATTAACGACAGTGACAAGCGATTCGGCGCCCACTTCCAAAAAGCGGGGCTGGGCCAATACGCAGCATGGACAAAAGAAGTTGAACAAACGATGAAGAAGAAAAAATGGTGGTGGAAGTTCTGGTAAATCACCCGAAAGTGCGCCAATGAGAACTAATGCACACACATCAGCGCTATTACTAAAGTAATATTAGCAAAAGCTTGAAATGCGGCAGCGTACCGCATTCAGTCGCACTCCATTTCTGTGCAGAAATAACTTCCGAGGGATTCTTCTCTTGACCACCAGTAATCTTTTCCTCTGGACAGAGGATCTTAGCGTTGCGACACAACAGGTTGATGAACAGCACAAGGGGCTGCTTGACCTCTTCAACCAGTTGCACGCCTCAATCAGCGAAAAGCGGGGCAATGACACCTCTCGCGAAATCTTTGAAGCGCTGGTTGAAAGCACCCGGCTTCATTTTCTGTTTGAAGAAAGCATGATGCGGCTAACGCATTATGTGGGCTACCCGGCGCACAAAACCCAGCATGAATTCCTGATGGAACAGATTTGCGCTGTGCAGACCAAGCTCGATAATGAGACTGGTGAAATTACGATTGATTTTCTTAACTCCCACAAAATCTGGTGGGAAAACCACATTCGAGGCAGCGACCGCGACTTCAGCGTGCATTACGAGCAATCCGAGTTGAACAAGTCCGCCGATCATGAAAATGCGATTGCCAGCGAAGAGCGGGCGACGTGGTGGAAGTTCTGGTAAGCATAAATCAGTGCCGGCTTAAATATTTACTTGCCCACCCAAGCCCTGCCTCACTGCCGGCACGTGGCTTGTATTCACACCCCACCCACCCCGAATAATTTAAACGATCCAGCAGATCAAAGATAAACGGGTAATTGATTTCTCCCGTTCCCGGCTCATGCCGCCCCGGGTTATCGGCCAGCTGAATGTGCGCGATACGCGCCAAATTGGCCTCGATGGTTCGTGACAAATCGCCCTCCATGATCTGTGCGTGATAGATGTCGTACTGTAGCCAGAGATTTGGCTCGGCCAGTTCGTCAATCAGCGCCAGCGCTTTACCCGGCGCATCCAGCCAGAAACCGGGCATGTCGACACGGCTGTTGATTGGCTCGATGAGCAGGCGGATATCGTGATCGGCCAGCTGTTTTGCGGCATAGCGCAGGTTGGCGGCAAACGTTTCATGAATCTGCGCCGCCGGCACACCCGGCGAGGCAAGCCCGGCCAGACAGTTCAACTGCGTGCAACCGAGCACTTTGGCCACTGCGATGCCCTGTGCCACGCCTTCACGAAACTCAGCCTCACGCCCGGGGATGCAGGCGATGCCCCGCTCACCCGCCGCCCAATTACCCGCCGGCAGGTTGAACCAAACCTGCGTCAGCCCGAACTCAGCCAGCAGCGTTTTTAACTGTGCCGGAGGATAGTCATAGGGCGACATATATTCAACGCCACGGAACCCGGCACGCGCAGCGCACTCAAAGCGTTGCTCGAAATCGACTTCGGTAAACAAAAAACCAAGGTTGGCGCAAAAACGGGGCATACACGATCCTTCCGATATAATTTGCCGCACAAAATTTTTTACAACGTTTCATCAATTCTGATCAGGAAACCGCACATGGGCAACCGTCTTTCAAAAATCGTCACCCGTACCGGTGATGCCGGCACCACCGGCCTCGGTGACGGCTCGCGGGTTGCCAAAGACAGCTTGCGCATCGAAACGATGGGCGAGGTTGACGAACTCAACTCGACACTCGGCCTGCTGCTGACCGAAGAATTGCCGGAGGCCATTCGCGAGGCGCTGACCGGTATCCAGCACGATCTGTTCGATCTCGGCGGCGAGCTGTGCATTCCCGGCATGAGCATCATCAGCGAAGCGCACATTACGCGCCTTGAAGATCTCGTCGAACAGTTCAACGAAGACTTGTCACCGCTCAAAGACTTCATCCTGCCCGGCGGCACCCGCGCAGCAGCCTTTGCGCACCTTTCGCGCACCGTGGCCCGCCGTGCCGAGCGCCACATTGTGCACCTCGCCAACAATGAAAATGTCTCGGAATTTGCCCGCAAGTACCTGAACCGCATCTCCGACCTGATGTTCGTTCTCGGCCGTGCGCTCAACAAAGCCGGCGGCAGCCCCGATGTATTGTGGGTGCATGGCAAGAATCGTGGTGCAGCAGGCTGAGAAGTCGCATTAGAGCCCCCTATATTTAAGGCGCCCTTAATCTTTCCTTGTTAGTGTGCACGGCAAATAGCCGAGGACACCATGCGCCGCCTTCTGATTCCGTTGTTCCTGATTGCCGGGGTGGCTTCTGCCGCCGAAGCACCCCTCCCGGTTATCCCGCTTACCGCCGTACAGGCCAAAACACTGGGCATCGAAACACAGTCGCTGATGGCGGCCGGTGCCGGGCTGGATGAAGGCTTGCCAGCGCTGGTGCAGGTGCCCAACGAGCAGTTACGCGTGGTCGCTGCGCCGCTGGCCGGACTGATCGTGCAACTCGACGTAGCCTCAGGGCAGAGCGTCAAAAAAGGTCAGACACTGGCACGCCTCTCCAGCCCGTCGCTGCTCGGCGCCGAGCGTGACTACATTCAGGCCGGCCAGCAGGCACAGCTTGCCGCCCAGGCCGCGCGGCGTGATGAACACTTGTTTGCCGAAGGCATCATCGCCG
>CAJBIL010000482.1 GCA_903953145.1 uncultured beta proteobacterium | reverse complement strand
GCGCGAACTTGATATCGTTTCGGCAGTCATGAACTGGGCACGCCGAGAGCTCATGATTGAAGTAGAGAATCCTGTCGCCGGCATCCGCCGTCCACCACCCTCGCGAGCGCGGGAACGCCGATTTGAAAGAGACGAAGAAGCTCGCCTTCTCAAAGCTCTGGAAGATCATGCAGATGAAGACCCGGCAGCCAAGGCCTATCGGAAAGGTAGCCGGAATCCATATATCAAGCCACTGGTTTGTCTGGCCACGGCAACCGCCATGCGGCGAGGCGAATTGTTATCACTGCAGTGGAGCAATGTCGATCTTGAAGCAAGAACCGCATATCTCCCTGAAACCAAAAACGGCGATTCACGCACCGTCCCTTTATCCAGCAAAGCAGTCGCTATTCTGCGCGAATTGCAAAATCTGCGAGACGAGAAAGCCAAGAATGACAACACAGATGCCGACAACGTTGTCTTCCCGATTTCCATCGCAGCCATCAAAAAATGCTTTGAACGTGCATTAAATAGGGCGCGCGCTGACTACATTACGGAATGTGAAAAAGCAGGCACCAAACCCGATGACCGGCTTCTCGGACTTCGCCTTCACGACTTACGACATGAGGCCACCAGTCGGCTAGCAGAGCGCCTCGACAACATTCTTGAATTATCGGCAGTCACTGGCCATCGCGATGTTCGCATGCTCAAGCGCTACTACCACCCACGGGCAGAAGACCTTGCTCGCAAACTTGGGTGATTGATTTTATTGATCCGTCAGCTGATCGGCCACTGCGGCCGTACAGTCAGTATGGTACGAGCGGCAGGAATTTGACATTCAAGAGACAGTGAGTCGTGTCTTACGTATTATTCACGCTATGACTGCCATCCCGCTCTTCCTCATCCTTCTCCTGTCGGCCACAGCCTGCCACGCCGCCGTGAACGATGTCATGCCTGGCGACTACTTTCCCTTGCAGCCGGGCCAGACCACGCTGACGGCCTATGCTTACGACCGCGAATTTCAGGGGCCGTATGCCGGTGGCCGTAAAACTTTTGATGGCCGTATTGACAGCAGCGTTCTCGCCGTGCGAGCCGCCCGGAGTTTTCAGGTTGGCAACACTACCGTCGCCGGCGTTGCGGTGCTGCCGTGGTCAGATTCGCAGGTTTCCCCTGCGCCGTTGGCCACTGCCCTGGGTGAAAAAGCCAAAGGCTTGAGCGACCTGCGCCTCGGTCTCACGGCCTGGCTGATCAACGACAAATCCACGGCCAACTACTTGGGGGTCAGTGGCGTGCTGATCGCCCCGACCGGCGATTACGATGGCCGGCAGGTACTTAATGCCGGCGAGAACCGGTGGCGCTTCATTTTCTCCGGCGGCTGGCAAAAAGACATCACACCACGCTTTCTGGTCGAGCTTTCCCCCGAGATCGCTTTTTACGGTGACAACAACGACTACACCGGCAACCGCACGCTCGAACAACGCACCACTTACGCCCTGACCGGCTACCTGCGCTGGCGTGTCACCCCCACCTGGCATGTGCATCTCGGCGGTCAGCTTAATCGCGGCGGCGAAACCCGCATCAACGGCGTCGACCAGCGCAATCCGGCCAACAACGATCGCGTGATGGCCGGCATGAGCTGGTTTTTGCCCGACCAGCAGCAAGTCATCCTGCGCGTCGCCCGCGACACGGAAATCGACAACGGCTTTCGCACCGGCCGCGAAATCCTGCTGCGCTACCAGAAAGGTTTTTGATGCGCGCTGTTCTGCTTGGTTTGCTGCTCCTGTTTTTATCGCCGCTGCTACGTGCCGAAGCGCCGCCGGTCATCACCTTTGACCAAGGGCAGATCACGTTCCTGCGCGACAAGTCCAAGCAACTGACGCTGGAGCAAGCCCGCGCGGCACATGCCGAGGGCCAGTTCAAGCCACTG
>CAJBIL010000481.1 GCA_903953145.1 uncultured beta proteobacterium | reverse complement strand
GCAAGTTCCCAGCGCTCCTGGCTGGCACTTAGTGCGCGCTGCATTTCCTTGCGGTCAGTAACATCACGCGCGAAACCGACAGTGCCGAATAGTTTGCCACTCTGCGAAATTACCGGCTTTTTATAGGTCTCGATCCAGCGTCTTGCGCCGTTGACCTCAACCGGTTCTTCAACCGTCTTTTCCTGTCGGCTGTCCATCACGGCCTGGTCATCGATACGGTAAGCCTCAGCCAGTTCCTTTGGCCAGATATCAAGGTCGCACAGTCCGATCAGCGTATCCGGCGAAACTTTGCCGCAGGCATCAGCAAATACCTGATTGACTGCCAAAAAGCGACCATCTGCATCCTTCAGCCAGAAGAGGAATGGCAGATTGTCCAGCGTTGCCCGCAGGTACATCTCGCGCATGCGCAAATCCTGGGTTGCCTGTTTCAACGCAGTAACATCGGTTCGATTGCCGACTACGTAGCCGCTCGGCGTGCGGTACTCGACTATCAGCAACCAGCGACCATCGGCAAGTTGCTGCTCGATAACTTCGCCGTTGGCATTCTGGTGTTGCGCCACCCTGTTCTGCACCCAGGTATCGACGTTGCCGATGGCCTCGGCATATTGGCCGCGCTCGGCTCCCCGCCGGATAATTTCTTCAAAGCTGGCACCGGTGACTATCAGATCACGGCTCGTTTCGTAGAACTCGAGGTAGGTTTCGTTGCAGAGAAACAGGCGGTCGTTTTCGTCGTAAATGGTAAAACCCTGCGCAATGCTTGCCACTGCTTCACGCAGCATGTTTGAAGCGCGCTCACCGGACTGTTGTGCCAGCGCTAATTCGCGGGTACGAATCTCAACCCTTGACTCAAGGGCCTCATAAGACTCTCTCAGCCGATTCACCATGCTGTTGAAGGCCCCCGCAAGACGATCAAACTCGTGCTCGCCGCTCAAGGGAATCGTGCCGGACGGACGCCCGGCAGCGGCTATTGCCTCTGCTGCCAAGCTCAGTTTGTGGATCGGATCGGATAACAGACGGGCAGAATATCGAGCGATAAGCCGTGCAGCGAGCGCCAGAACGAGCAACGCCGAAAAATAGGCAATTATTAGATAGTCCAAGTTCTTCAGCGCCCGATCCTGATCGACATACGCCGCGTGAGTCAGCTCGAGGCGGTCAAGCGGAGACGGTAGCGTAAGCGCAGCCCTGGCTTGCAGAAAGGCTGTCCTCGGCATGTTGCCGGCAAGCGGCGTCTCTTGATAATCCAGCAGCACACTATAAGTGTGGATATCGGCATTTGCCGGCAAGAGAGAGGCGAGCGGGAGCTGTAGAACGACAGCACCTTCAACATTGCCGGTTAATCGATAAACCACCGGAATGCCTATATTGAGTAACGCGCCGGCACTCTCGTCGAATTGGACGCGAGCAAGGCTCGTGCCGTCTCGCATCATGGCGAGCAAGGCTTGCCTTGAAGGATCATCGAGATGCATCCGGTCGGCACTGCTGGCAACGGTTTCACCACGGTAATTAGTCAGCGTGATTGAAGCGCCGCTCAGACCAAATTTCTGGCTTTTCAGCAAAGGCGTCAGGTAAATCTCGCGCCCTACCGAGTCCGCCAGTGCATTGGCCGTGACCGTGTTGCTGGCTAGCGATTCGGCCTGCGAGAGCAAGGCACCCAGCTTGAGCTCAATTTCCCGGCGATCAAGCTTTTCTTGTGCCTGAAGCGAGGCATTAGTACTTTCAATAATTTGCTGGCGCGCTACGACAAAAGACACCGATGCCATAAGCAAACCGACGACCAGTGATGTCGAGACCAGCGCCAGTCCGATCTTCCCTTGCAGGTCGAGGCGGTTAAAGCGTTTGGCAATGTTCCCGGGCAGGCGCATTACTCACTCCAAAACTTGTCTTGCGACAATTAATCCTGCGCTCTAAGCAAAGTGCCGTCTTTGGCAAAGCGGGCTAGAAACACTTGCTTTTGATCAAGTGCTTCATGATCCTCCGGAGAGAAAGTCCGTTTGTAGTCGCGCAGCAAACCTGAATGCAGTCCGGAATTTTCCAGCGCAGACCTGACCGCTGGCCGCTCAGTCGTACCGGCCTTTGTGATCGCTCTGGCCAGCAGATGGGTAAGGTCGTAAGCGTGAGCAAAGCCGACAGATGCATGCATCGACGTTGCGTCTTCACCAAATAGTCGCCGGTAACTTTCTGCCACCACTTTGGCGCGCGGATTCTTTAGATCACGAAACGTGAAGGTCTGCACGACTTGCAGATCAACAACATCAAGCGCCGGGCCTGCTGTCTCAGCGAAATTACCCCCGGTGATACCCCAATGGGCAATCAGGGGTAAACGACGATCCTCAGGCAGTGCGGCAATTTCTTTGACGATGATTGCACCTTCTGCCTCATTGGCGACAAGCAAGATCGCTTTGACGCCTTTATCACGCGCGGCTGCGAGCTTCTCCGAGAAATCTGTGTCACCCCAGTTGTACCAGTAATTCTCGCTGTGTAACCCGGGGTGTTTTGCCGTATAAGCGTCGAAAGCCGCCAGACTGCTGCGCCCCCAGGCTGTATTTGGCAGAAATAGAGCGACGTGCTTTATTTGTTTGCGCCGGGCGTAGTCAGCCATCGTGTTCAGCGCCCAGGTATCGATCATCGACAGGCGAAAAACATAATTTGGTTTGCTGCCGTTATTGGCGATCCCATCTGCCGCAGCCCAGGGGTCAAGCAGCAGAATCTGTTCGTGATTGGCAACAGGAACCTCTTCAATAGCCACCGGAGAGAAACGCCCGCAGAATACCGCGACAACTTCGGGCTTGCCGGCAAACGTTTTCAAGTTTTGGACGCCACGCGCAGGCACACCGCGATCATCGAGTGCTTCAATCGTTAGCTGGCGACCATCAAGCAGCCCCCCTTTTCGATTGATTTCCTCAATCGCAAGCCTGACTCCTTTTTCAATAGACTGTGCCGCGTGACTGCCTTTGATGCCATATTCAGCGCTTATTCCAATAACAATCGGCGGCGCTGCAATTGCCGGTTCCGCCAAAAAGAAGAGGGCAAAAACCAGGCGGCACGAACTGAAGAATATCTGCGTCATTTGGCGACTCCGGCAGCCGCAGGCCGATGGGCGACGCGGTCTTTCTCCTGCGTCCATTGCAGAAATTTTTCGGGCAGCATCGGACGCCCGATCAAATAGCCTTGCATCAGCTGACAACCTTGTGCAGTCAGGCGGTGTAACTGCTCAAGGTTTTCGACGCCTTCAGCGATCACTTCCAGCCCCATGGCTACGCCCATGCCGACAATGCAGGAGCTGATCGCTTCTGCGTCGCTGTCGGTTTCAATATCTCGGATAAAGCTCTGGTCTATTTTCAGGCGGTCGATTGGCAGATGCTTCAGCCGTGCCAGGCTGGAATATCCCGTGCCAAAGTCGTCAATGGCGATTTTGATACCCAGGGCTCGAAGTGGCTGCAAACGGCAGGCGTTCTCGTCCTGATACATCATGATTTCTGATTCGGTAATTTCCAGTTCCAGCATCGCCGGGTTGACGCCGGTCTCCTTAAGAACAGAGGCCAGCATTGTTTCAAAAGATTCGCTACGCAACTGTCGAGCAGAAACGTTGACTGACATTGAGATGCCGCCAAGGCCTTTCGTTTTCCATGCTTGCAGTTGCTGGCAGGCCGTCTTCAGTACCCATGCCCCAATCGGGATGATGGCTCCATTCTTTTCGGCGATCGGGATGAATTTTGCCGGCGGAATATCGCCCAGTATCGGATGTCGCCAGCGCAACAAAGCCTCGCAACCGAGCAAGGTATTATCGCCATTGCTGGCAACCTGCGGCTGATAGACGAGAGAAAGCTCCTGCCGCTCAAGGGCGAGCCAGAGTTCGGCCCCCAGGGAGATGCCATCAATCGAAGGCTTGGCAACCATTGAGGCATCAAACAGTGAGAAATGGCTACCGCCGGATCTTTTTGCCACGTACATGGCAACGTCAGCGCGATGAAGAAGTGTGGCAATGTCGTTGCCATCCTGCGGGAAGCGGGCACAGCCAATACTGCCGCCAATCAGCAACTCGTGCTCGCCAACAACAATGGGCGCCGACAGTGCATTGGTTACTTTTTTACCGATTTCCTCAAGATCTTCGTCAAGGCTGGAACCCTGCGTCAGAATCACAAATTCGTCACCACCGACACGAGCAACAGTGTCGCCTTCGCGCATACACTGTCGCAAACGCTCGCTGGTCAGCTGCAGGACAATGTCACCAATTTCATGGCCAAGGCTGTCGTTGATTGGCTTGAAACGGTCAAGATCTAGATACATGACCGAAACCCCCGTACCGTCCCTGCGTGCAGTCGACAGTGCCTGCTCGGCACGGTCTTCAAGTAAGCGCCGGTTCGGCAGGCCGGTCAGTGTGTCGTGATAGGCCAGATTAGAGAGCTCTTTCTCGGCTTCAACGAGTCGTGCGATGTCAGAAAACACCGCAATATAGGAAAGTGTCGACCCGCTTTGATCCTTGACGGCGGTGATGGTGATCCATTCTGGATAAAGCTCGCCGCTCTTTTTGCGGTTGATGATCTCACCGCTCCAAGTGCCGGTTGTTATTATTTTTTCCCAGAACTTACGATAGAAATCTGCGTCTTGCCTCCCCGAAGAGAGCAGTCTCGGATTTTTACCGATGACCTCCTGTTGTGTATAGCCGGTAATACGGGTAAAGGCTGGATTGATCGCGATGATCATGCCCTCAATGTCTGTAATAATGATGCCCTCATGTGCGCTGCGAAATACCATCGAAGACATTTGTGATTCAAGTTCGCTGGTCCGTTTGGCGGAAATATCACGCATGATCCAGTAAACGCGAAGCCCCTCGTCGCTGGAAACGGGCAACACCCACGCGTCAATCACCAAAGTTTGTTCCGGGTCACCACCAACATTAACCATGAACTCCCAAGGCTCTGCAAAGCGGCTATCTGTCGTGATTCGCAGAGTGGCAAGCAGGTCGTCGAAATGAGGAATGTGAACAGCAGCGACCAGATGACGGAAAGACTGCCCCAGAAGAGCGGAGCCTTTGATCAGCAGTTTCTCGTCGGCGCCGGGGCTGGCAAACTCGATTACGCCCTTGTGATCGGTCACGATATAAAAATCACTGGCACTGCGTATCAGATTCTCAAGAACGCTTTTGCTCTCCGCCAGATGCTCGTGCGATTTTTGTAAATGCTGGTGGCGCGCTTCCAATGCAGCGTGCTGGTCGACGAGCATTTGTAAATCCTCTGCATACTTGAAAAGTTGCAGATGCAATGTTGCGTCGCGGCTCATTCCCAAAGTGCGGGCTGTTTGCTGATCATGGTTATTGGCGATCATTTCAGTTTCTCGCGAATCCAATTGACCACTTGCAGCGGGCTGAAAGGCTTGATGAAATAAGCATCTGCACCGCGTTGCCGGCCGATTTCGTAGTCTGCGGATTGCCCACGGGCGGTTACCATGGCGACCAGCGTATCCTTTGTCGCCGGGTTGCTTTTGATTGCATCAAGTACCTGCAAACCATCCAGTTCACCGGGCATCATGATGTCCAGCAGCACGATTCTTGGACGCTGACGCTTAATTACTTCCAGCGCAGCAATACCATCCTCCGCCTCAAGTACTTCATACGATTTACCCAAAGTAATACTGAGCAGGCGGCGAATATCGGAATGGTCATCAACAATAAGAATTTTAGTCATGGGTACTGACTCCAGTAATAGCTTGCTGTGCGCGCTCGGCCAGCAGTGCTGCAATGTCGATTGCATAGGCTTGCGCCTGCTTGGTATAACGACACTCAGCACATGAGACACGGCTCCGGTCATGATCCGGCAACCCGGTCAGCAAGTTGAGCGTGAATGATTCGACCCCCTCAGCACAGGCGTCGATACCATCACTGCTAACCATCGACAGCTTGATGCGACCGCCATGCAGTTGAATAATCCGCTGACACATTTCCAGACGAATATCCCGCTCGATCGGGGAGGATTTACCTTCATCATGCGCGACCGGCGTTCCCGGCCGACGCTGTTGGGCGTTCTGCACCCGCCCGGTGAACACAATAAAATCGCCGAGCTGACGGAGCTCGATAACGACCTGGCTATGTGGCGGCGCACTTTCACCCAGCCCGATCAGCAGATGCTTGATCGCGTATTTCAACCACTCGGCATCGCCATAAATTGCACCAAAATTATCCAGCGTCTCAAGCAACTTGTAGTGAATGAGATGTTCACCACGTTGCCGGGGTAGCGTCGGCAACACTTCTTTAATCAGGCCAACCAGTGACAAACGATCTTCGAGGAAGACCTCATCACGCTGCAACAGTGTGGCCAGATAATTTATTTCGGTGAGTACCCGATCCACCCGCGCAGACTGTTGAAGAATGGCAGAACGGTTCAGTTCGCCAGGACTGTTCGCGGCGCGCAGCAATTCTCCCAGCATGCTGATTTCCTGCCTGGCCTGTTCGCCAAGCAAGGCAACAATCCGTGTTTCGCTCGATTTGAATCCCTGCACAGGGGTCGGCCGGGCAATAAAAAGCACGTAGTTCCAGCGCCCGTCCTTGCACAGCCAGGCATCGGCGGCCTCTTCTGCTTGTGCCAGCACGGGTAGCGATTTGTTCGGTAATTCACTGTCCGGCTCTCCGAGCCTGATCTCCGCTGGCAGCGTTAGCTGTCCGCTACGCTCATCCTCTATCAATTTACGGAGATACCCTGTTTGACGGATACACGCAGGCAGCCATCCTCGTGCTGCCGAATTGCAGGACTTGACTTCCGCCAACTTGTCCAGCAGAACAACACCCTCACTCATCCGCTCGATCTGGGCCATTTCGAAATTCAGGCGCATTGCAATTCTCCCTGGCTACAGGCGAATTTTCTTGCCCAAATTTTTTGCGCGATCTCAAGCAGGGTATCGAACGGAATGGGCTTGGGTAAAAACAGTGTTTTTCCGGGGATGCCGCCGCGCTGCTGGATTACGTCTGCGCTAAGACCGCTTACGACGACAATGCACATCTGCATGAATTTTTCCGGCATCGCATGGAACATGCGTAGCAACTGGAAACCATCCAGTTCAGCCATGCCAAGATCGGTAATCAAGAGATCCGGCACTTGACGGCCAAACTGGAGCAAAGCGTCGACACCATTACTAGCGACCATCACCCTGGGGGCCATCGGCCACTGAATCAGCCGCTCCTGGTAGAGTCGTAACAACACCTGATTATCTTCAACAATCAGAATATTAAGTTTGATGCTTGGAAGTTCCGGATTGGCTGGAGCGCTTTTCTTATACAGAATCTGCTCGACTGAATCACGCGAAACACGGCGGTGACCACCCACAGTTTTCCAAGCACTCAGTAGGCCATTTTCAACCCACAACTGTGCTGTTCTGACGGAAACGCCAAGCAAGTCTGCTGCTTCCCGTGTCGTGCAAAAAGTCTTTTTAACCATTTTCAAACCTTGCTCAAGGCTCAATAAATATCAAAATCTATAATTTACATCCTTATAATATCACTTTTGTTAATTTTGTTATAAATATTCTAAAAAAGGATGGCAGGAAGCCACCGCTCTCCTCAGCTACATATATTTTGCGCGTCCTACCCTAAACTCAGTATCGCGTGCTCAAAACCGAGCGAGGATGCAATCCTCATCTCCACCTTATTTTGAAAAATTAACGAGAAATCTGCATGCCCGCATTTGTCTGCGTGCAAACAAAGGCGAGTGCCGAGTAAAATGCGAAAATTGACATTTACCCCGACGGCCAAAGTCACACGCGTGCTCATGGATGAAAAGAACAAACCCATGTCTAATAAAACAGGCGACGACTATTGCACTACCCGCCAAGCAGCAGAGATGCTGGGCATTTCACTCGGCACGGTGCAGCAAATGGTTGAAAGTGGCGTACTTGCTGCCTGGAAGACTGATGGCGGACACCGTCGGGTCAGTGTCAGCGCGATCAACGCCCATCTGAATCGTCGGTTGGCTGCGCCGTTCCCATCAGGCAAGTCGGGCAATCCAATGAGTACGGCCAATTCACCGGGTCAGGTGAATTCATCAAATTTATTTTCGATTTTGATCGCTGAAGACGATTTTATTCTGCAAAAGCTGTACAAGATAACCATGGCTGGTTGGGGTTTGCCGATTGAAATACGCGTAGTGAGCAACGGGTTTGAAGGTCTGGTTCAGATTGGTCAGCACCCGCCCGATCTGGTGATACTTGACTTGATGATGCCGGGCATTGACGGTTTCGAGATGATCCGTACCTTGCGTGGGAATCCTGCACTGGCAGAGATGGACATCATTGTTGTCACCGGGATGAGTCCTGACCATGTTGTCGAGCGTGGCGGCCTGCCGGCCGGAACAACGCTTTATGGCAAACCAATCCCCTTTCATCAACTGCATGGCTATCTGGAGGCCAGACTGGCCCGGCGTCAACGCACTTTAGCCGGTTAGTCCTTAACCACGAGGCAGTTGAATAAGTGACAATTGCCCTGCGGCAGCAGTAACCGAACCTCCTCTGCAGGGCGCATGAATAGGCAATCTAGCCCAAATGATCTTGCGCATTAGAGCATCGTGCAGGCGTCAACACTTGCTCTGCGGATTCGCCAATTTGAGCGCGCTACGATGTAGCCACGTCGTGCAATCAGAAAAAGGCATCGGTCGGGCAATCTGATACCTGCGGCATTGTAATGGTGACTGCACGAGACACCCCTGCTGACCGGATCAAGGGGCTTAACATTGGCGCAGATGCCTATTTTTCCAAACCGGTGAACATTGAAGAATTAACGATCACTATTACCAACCTTGGACGAAGACTACGCCTTCCATAAATTAGCGCCCGCGCGGATACCCTCTGCCTGATTTCTAAGCTTGGCTAACGATTTCTTGCAACATTCAGATAAATTAGCAGTTATAAACGTCAGCAGAAATTTTGGTGGTCGCCATTCCCCTTGCCACAGAAGGTAATCGACAGGCGCTTAAGGCGTAATAGAACTGCGCAATAGTCACGGAGGATATGCAAGCAGCAGAAAAAGCCCCCTTACCGAAGTCAGGGAGCTTTTGAGTACCGCCTGTGCGGCTGGCGGGTCAGGCCGCCAGCTTTGCGCACGGATACGCTTCATCACGATCGCAGCCTACGTCGTCGCCGAAAACTTGCCGACCGTCGACCGGACTATCGCGTTGAGCTCCTGGGGCTCAAGGCAAGGCAATGAAGTCTGTGTCTTGTATGACGTTTATGTGAGCAATTGCCGTGGGCGGGCGGTCACCTTGGTCGATTGTCCAATTGCGCTGTGGTAGCCGTGTTCGCGGGCTACTTGGGATATGCAGGCGGTCCGATTAGCAGGGTCATTGTTCCAGAAAGGACGCTACCGTAGCCCAGTTGTCGTTCTCAAAAGCAGGCGCGACCTTGTCAATTTCATCATCATCCATTCCCACGGACTGGGACCGGGCGAGTCCTTTCCAGTCACTCAGGGCAGCCATCATCCGGGTCAGGATTGCATGAGCGTCGTCATCGGACACGCCAAAGTATGCCGCCGCATCCAGCGCCTCCTGTATATCCCCGGTTTCACCGGTCGCTTCAGTCACGGCAGTTTTCAAGATGGGTTCCTTGTCGGGGAACGGGTTCACGTCAAACAGCGGGGCGAGCCGCCACTGCCCTCCGCCACTGTGCAGGAAGCCGTGGTTGTGCATGTGGTCATCCACGTTGGTGATGAGCATGCTGAAGCAGATGCGCGCCCAAAGCTCCTGCTTGTCTTCGAGTGGTCTCGGGGAAAACCGGTCAATAGCCTCCGCAATCTGCGTGTAAGCACCATCCTCCCTGGAATCCAGCTGTAGCAGCGAGGCCGCAGACAGATAAGGTATACGGCCACCAGTCTGGGGTCGGTCAAAACGTACGATAAGCGCGACGGCCTGGGTGCCCGACATGACAACTTCGGCCTCGGATGCATTCAGGCCCGCCTCCTTCGCAAGCAGCAGCGCCAGCACCTCACCGCGCGCCACGTCACGCGTATCATTCACGCTCGGAAACTTGGCGATGGTCGAGGTGCCGTCAGGCTTCAGAACCGTTGCTTTCGGTCGCATACCGCCGAGCGAGGTGCCGCGCCCTTTCAGATACGCAAGGTCCATCGCCGTTTCCTTGCCGGATTCAACCGCTTTAGACGCCTGAATCAAGGTCTGCAGCGGGACCTCGTGAGTTCCCTCAGGCAAGTTGTCATCATGGAGCACATCGAGGAAGGGGCCGTCGGCATTGTCCCTGAAGCGCAGCGCGCCAATGCGACTGGAATCCAGCACCCCCAGCAAATAGTCCAGGTCTGACAGCTGTGCGGAACCGGCGTCTCGGCCGGCGGCTTTTTCGACCTTGCGCCGTTTGGCATGGGCGCGGTTAATGACACGGCGTCCCCAGCCATCAGGCTCAGTATCGGCAATGGCACCCGCAAAGGTGGAAGTCTCCTTGCTTCCCGTGCGGTATTGAAAGTCGGTGCTCAGGGGGAGGTCCGGCGACAGTGCGAAGCAATCTGGATCACTGAGCCAGGCAGGGGAGTACCGGAATGCCGAGACCTCTTTTTGCCCCTGCCTGGAAAATTGCAGTTCGCCCACTTCCAGTCCCGTGTCGCCCAGATAGACGAGCAGCGTCCGCGTTGTGCTGGTTTTTGCTTTTTTCGTTGTCGCCATTACAGGGCTCCACTGTTCGGGTTGGTTTTGCGTACCCGGATGCGTTTGGCCACCGCCTTGTTCATGAGCGCCAGGCCTAGCGCATCATTGGTGGTGTTCAGTGCCTTGTTGAGCTCGGGGAGGAGATTCAGGATATTCAGTACCCGAATCACAGCGCCCCACGACACTCCGGGGTCGCCCTGTTCCAGCCGGTAGAGCGTCTTTTTTGAGATGCCCGCCCGCTCCGCCATGGATAACGTAGAAAGCCCCCGGCGCCGACGGGCTAGCGCAAGGTCATCCCCGGCAGAAACCAGCGCACGCTCGACCGGCAAGGGCATCGGATTTTCAGTGAAGCG